>JAHEGF010000330.1 GCA_024645155.1 Phyllobacteriaceae bacterium
CGCCGCACATGCCGGCAAATGCCAGGTATTTGTCGCGGCGTATCCCGAAACAGACGACAGCAGCTATATAGATAAGGCGCAGGTGTCATGTGCGAAGGCGCTGGATCTCAATCCGAACCTGGACGTTGTGCATGCCGCATTAGGCGAGCTATACGGGACAACCGGCCGCTACGCGGATGCGGAAGCGGCCTTTCTCGAGGCCCTGCGCATCAACCCGAAAAATGTTGCGGCGCTTATCGGGATGGGCGATACCTATATGCTACAAATGAAACCCGCTGAAGCTGAGGCACGATTCAGACAGGCGATCGGCCTGCAACCCGGCGACTGGTCGGCTTACAATTCGCTCGGCATATTTCTCTATCAATCCGGGCGGTACGCGGAAGCGGCTGAAGAATTCGGCAAAGTCGTCGCACTCGACAGTACCAATGTCAGGGGTTTCTCAAATCTCGGCATCGCATACTTATTAGCCGGCGAATTCGAATCTGCCGGCATCGCGCTGACAAACGCGAATGAACTGGAGCCAAGGCCAAACACCTATAACTCTCTGGGGCTGATGCACTATTATCTCGGGCAAAAAAACGAGGCTATCGAATCCTATCGAATGGCCGTCAGGCTGGCACCGACTGATCACCTGAACTGGTCAAACCTTGGCGACGCACTCTGGTATGCAGGAAAACCGGACGAGGCAAGGGAGGCCTTCGAGACGGCGGAAGGACTGGTCGCCAGCGCCATCGAGGTAAATGCGAACGATCCAAATAACCTGATGGACCTGGCCTGGATCACTGCAATGCTCGACAAGACTGAGGAAGCACTTTCGCTGATCAACCGGGCTCGGGAGATATCGCCGGACGATCCGTACGTGCACTACATCAACGGCCTGATATTGCTGCGACACGGCGATACTGATGCCGCCCTCGCGGCGCTCAGACTTGCAGCGGACAAAGGCTATTCGCTGAACGTGATGGCAGCAGAGCCGCACCTGGCATCACTGCGCGACAACCCCAAATTCAGCGCGATCATACGAGCAGCCCGATGAGAAACTGTACATCTGTTAAAAGCAAGCTATTCTTAATCAAGCGCAGACAATGTCTTAAAAAACAAACTCATGAATAGAGCGCAATGCGGAACCTGATGATCCCTAAGGAGAAAAAATGCGAAGAATACTGGCACTAATTCTCGTCTCAACTCTTTTTTCCGGCTGCTGCACGATGATTGACGGCGCTTTTTGCGAAGGACTCTTTAACAGCGCTGCCTGCGGCGGCGAGGTAGAGGGTTACACGTGGACAGCGGTGGCATACGGTGATTCAAAGATGCTTGTCGTGCCACTGTCACATATCAAGAATAATACGGAGTGGCGCTTCATTCTCAAGCCAGTCAATCTCTCAACTGACCCTCCCCTTGCTGATTATGACAATGCCACTGTCACCATTACCGGCAAGACGGCAGCTGACGCCTGGATTAATACCGCCGGGCCTGGCAATACGCTGATCACTGGCAATTTCGCTACGAATAATACGCTTACCGCGTGCGTCAAAGGTCTTCCGAACACAGACGTCGGCACAGACTATAGCTATATTGTTGACATAGTGTCGGTTGGCAGGCTCGACCCACGGGGACGCGTCGAGAAATAGATTTATTGGGAAATTCATTTGCTCGTACGAAGTCAGCGTAACCGTCCGCTTGATTTCACCCGTGCCCGTACATCTGATCGGGAGTAAGAACGTCGGAAAAACGATCTCGTAACAGGCGCCGCGCCTCGTAACAGAGGTGGCAATGATCGGCATATGCGTGTTCGCGGGGCACACCGTAAAGGCGCACGATCTCGGCCGGGCCGCCGGCTATCAGGGGTCCAACGATCGGGTGCTCGTCAGCGTCATAGTCACGCATGATCTCGGGCAGCGAGTGCTGCAATATGTTGCCGATGGAAATGCCCTGGCAAATGTGCAGATTGCCGAACGGATCGACGTGCACGCGCTCGGGTGCACGCAGGTTTTCCCACGGGCAACGATCTAATTGTTCCCACCGTGTTGCCACCACGCGCGATGCTAGCTTTTCGGCCGCACGGCCTCGAAAAACCACGGCCGATTCGCCGGCCGGCAGCTGGCCCGACACGCCCTCAACGTCGTTGGCTTCGGGCGCGGCTATCGTAATGAAGTCCACCGGCATACCCAGCTTACGAGCCACGCGGCGAGCGATGTCGGGATAGCTCACCCCATCCCCTTCTCCGTGATAAACATCGCTGCTCACAGAAAGATCGTCGACCAGGCCTGCGAGTGGCCCTAACCACTTTTCAGCATCTGCATCCGAGACCGCCCAATAGGCGTTGCTGACGATACCGACCTTGAACCCGGACTCCCGGGCGATGCGCACACCGGCCACGAGTGTGTCGTAATAAAGGAAAGCTTCCCCGCCTTCGAAATAGATCCACTCGATCGTACCTAACGCTTTGGCCTGCTCGATAATGCGCAGGACGGTTTCCAGAGTCATCGTGCCCTTCTGCGACGGCCCTCCCCACACGAAGCAATGGTCACATTCGTAGTTGCACTCGTATGTCAGCAGCAGGTGCAGGCCGGATAGAAGCGTGGTACCGGTACTTTTTCTCGAGTCGTCCATGGCGACAACTATAGCTTAAGCGCCGGTTTCGAGCGGCATCTGTTAGCCTGTCCAGGAACAAGAATTGATGGGACATCGCCTCCGGTAGACAGAGTTAACCATTTGTCCCGAAAACACCCGCACTGGGATGGCGGCAAGCGGCGATATGGACTCGCCGATGGTACCCTCGGCATCTGTCGCAGCAATGCGGTCCGGTTGAACCACCCACACGCGAATTTCGGTTCCGCTGCTCACGTCACCCCTTCTCCGCATGCCACTTTCTCAGCACGGCCGCTTCGGTTTCCAGGTCCAGTCCGCCTTGCCCGAGAAGGGGATCACTGTTCTCATCCCAGTTCGCAATCATGTCCTTTGCGGTTTCCTCGATCGGCCTGAACATTAATCCTGTCGCGAGCGCCCTGTCGTTGTTGACCTGCATGAAAGGAATAGGTCCTGTGCCATACATTGGTGCATAGCCACCAACATCCGGCTGTTCTTTTTGCAGCCATTCCCAATCGATCCAGGTCAGCTTGGATGTCGACCCCGTGGCGTCACGAATGCCTTCGAGCATTGGCCTCGCGCGATACGGTTCATTCGCACCGACCGCGTTGTAAGGACCGCTGGCGTCACCCTCCTCCAGCATGCGCACCATCCAGCCGCACATGTCCGCTGCATCGATGTATTGAATCGGCAGGTCTTCCGTCTCGGGTACCAGGATCTCGTTACCCGCCTCCATGCGTCGCAGCCAATGGCGCAGGCGCTCCGTCGGGTCCCCTGTGCCGGTTATGATGCCGGGGCGGATATTGATTGCCTTGTCGCC
>JAHEGF010000094.1:0-4594 GCA_024645155.1 Phyllobacteriaceae bacterium
AAGAGTGGAAGCCTGACGTGTGGCACCGCCTTCGACAACACGGATATTGTCACCACCGGCACCAGCCGCTCGGTCAAAAATATCACTGTCGTCGCGATGAATGACCACAATCACCTGTCCGACAGAGGGATGGTTCCTGAAAGCCGAAATGGTTCGCGAGATGACCGTTTCGCCGCCAATCTTGCGGTATTGCTTGGGACCGTTCCCAGGTGTGCCGGCGCGTTCTCCGCGTCCTGCTGCAAGAATGATCGCGGCGATGTTGGTTTGTGCCATGAAATCCCGTTCCAGATTGCCCCGACAAGTAACTTCGCCTGCCACGGTTTTCCAGTAAAAATACGTGCTCCGGCAACAATCGGTTCGGATTGACGGGCATGGTTGTATTGCTCGGCCATTCTGTCTAAAAAAGAGGCAATTATCTCATTGCATGGAAAGTGTGCATGTCTGCACTGAACAAGCTGGCGGAACCACTTGCGATTGGCAAGGTTGTCCTGCCCAACCGTATATTCATGGCTCCGATGTCCGGTGTCACCGACAACCCGTTTCGCAAACGTGGCATTGCCCACGGCGCCGGCTTGACCGTCAGCGAAATGATTGCCAGCAACGTCTTGGCTGCCAACAGTGCCGAATCCCTGCGGCGCATGCGCCGCAACGCCGGCGCGCACGTCCATTCCGTGCAGCTTGCCGGACGCGATCCCTCGTGGATGGGTGATGCGGCGCGGAGGGCGGAGGCATCCGGCGCCGATATTATCGACATCAACATGGGCTGCCCCGCCAAGAAAGTGATCGGCGGATATTCGGGATCGGCACTGATGCGCGAGCCTGCACGTGCCCTGAAAATCATCAGCAGTGTCGTTGCCGCTGTCGACATTCCGGTGACGCTGAAAATGCGGCTTGGCTGGGACGAAAACTGTATCAACGCACCGCTTATCGCCGCCAGAGCGGAATTGGCAGGCGTTTCCATGCTGACCGTACACGGACGGACACGCAGCCAGTTTTACAAGGGTCACGCTGATTGGGCTGCAATTGCCGCGGTCAAACAAGCCGTTTCGATCCCGGTTGTCGCAAATGGCGACGTCGATACGGCTGCCCATGCTGCGGCCATTCTCATCGCGTCGGGCGCCGATGCCATCATGATCGGGCGCGGCCACTACGGCCGGCCGTGGCTGGCAGGAACCATTGCCAGTCAGGCAGGGTACAGCGCCGGAAATCCGTCACCGGCGAATGCAAGCGAAATGGCCGCCTACGTCGTCAGCCACTATGAAGACATGCTGTCCTTCTACGGCAAGGAGAAAGGCTATCGGCACGCCAGGAAGCATATCGGTTGGTATCTGGACCGTTTCGCCGCCGCAACTGAACCCGGTCAACGCCTCTTGCTGCTGCGCGATGCGGATCCGGACAGCGTTATCCGCAATCTGCAGCACATAAGGTGGGCGGTTTGCGGCACTGTGTCCGAGGAAATCGCGGCATGAATTCTATTGAAGAGCAGTTGGCGCTGGCACCGGACTTTGCCCAGATCGCACTCAATGCGATACGCCATCCGGTGATCATGGTGACCCAGGACAACTACGTCGGTTTTGCCAACGCGGAAGCAGAGTCCTTTTTCAACTCCAGCCGGGCAATCCTTTCGCGGAACCGCCTCGGAGACCTGGTTCCCTATGACAGTCCGCTGCTTTCTCTTGTCGAACAGGTCCGCAACGAAATAAACCCGGTTAACGAGTATCGCGTTGATATTTCATCGCCACGTATTGGCGGTGACCGGCTGGTAGATCTTCATGTTTCGCCGGTTTCCGAATATCCCGGTGCCGTCATTATCCTGTTCCAGGTGCGGTCCATGGCCGACAAGATCGACCGCCAGATGACGCATCGCGGCGCAGCCCGTTCGGTTACCGGACTGGCCGCAATGCTGGCCCACGAGATCAAGAACCCGCTTTCCGGAATTCGCGGTGCAGCCCAGCTGCTTGAGCGCGGACTGGGAGATGAGGACCGGGCACTGACCAGGCTGATCACTGGCGAAACCGACCGCATCGTATCACTTGTCGACCGGATGGAGGTTTTCTCCGACGAACGGCCCGTTGATCGCACTGCCGTCAACATTCACGTGGTGCTCGATCATGTTAAGGCATTGGCCAAAAGCGGATTTGCTGCAGGTATCTCATTTGTCGAGGAGTATGATCCGTCGCTGCCGCCCGTCTACGCAAATCGCGATCAGCTGGTTCAGGTGTTTCTAAACCTCATAAAGAATGCCGCAGAGGCGGTCTCGGGCCAAAAGGATGCGAAAATCCGGCTGACCACCGCCTATCGTCCGGGAATTCGCCTCTCGGTTCCCGGCAGCAACGAACGCATTTCGCTGCCACTGGAATTCTGTGTTCACGATAACGGGCCAGGCGTATCCCAGGACATTCTCCCGATCCTGTTCGATCCGTTTATCACCACAAAACAGAATGGCTCGGGCCTCGGTCTGGCGTTGGTGGCAAAGACCATTGGCGAACACGGCGGGATCGTTGAATGCGACTCAACAGTCAATGGGACCGTATTCCGCATACTGATGCCCGCATGGCAAACGCTCAAATCGGGAACCGGGGATGGCGATGAGTACTGAATTCGAAGGAACAGCTGAGCAGATACTTGTTGCCGACGACGATGCGGCAATCCGCACCGTGCTCAGCCAGGCGCTCGCCCGTGAAGGCTACAATGTCCGTGTGACATCAAGCGCAGCTACGCTTTGGCGCTGGATTGCGCAGGGCGAGGGCGATCTGGTCGTAACCGACGTGGTCATGCCCGAGGAAAACGCATTTGACATGCTGCCGCGGATAAAAAAGGCCCGTCCGGAATTGCCGGTTGTCGTGATGAGCGCGCAAAACACGTTCATGACCGCGATCCGCGCATCCGAAAAGGGTGCCTACGAATACCTGCCAAAACCCTTTGATTTGACCGAACTCTTGAACGTCGTGCAGCGCGCGTTGGCCGAACCGCGCACTTCGGGCAGGCGAACCGACGCGCCGGAGCAGGCAGAGGCCATGCCCCTGATCGGCAGGTCGCCGGCAATGCAGGAAATTTACCGCATGTTGGCGCGCATGATGCAGACCGACCTGACGGTGATGGTTTCCGGTGAATCCGGAACCGGCAAGGAACTGGTCGCCAGGGCCCTGCACGAGTATGGGCGGCGGCGCAATGGACCATTTGTAGCGATCAACATGGCCGCAATACCGCGCGATCTGATCGAGTCGGAACTGTTCGGCCATGAGAAGGGGGCGTTTACCGGTGCACAAAACCGGTCGATTGGCCGTTTTGAACAAGCCGAAGGCGGCACACTCTTTCTCGACGAGATCGGTGACATGCCGATGGAGGCACAGACACGATTGCTGCGTGTTCTCCAGCAGGGCGAATACACGACCGTTGGCGGACGCACTCCGATCAGTACTGATGTGCGCATCATTGCGGCGACCAACAAGGACCTGAAAACGCTGATCGACCAGGGGCTGTTTCGCGAGGACCTGTATTACCGGCTGAATGTCGTGCCGTTACGCCTTCCACCACTTCGCGAGCGCCGCCAGGACATACCCGACCTGGTGCGTCATTTTTTCAAGCAGGGCGTCAATGAGGGTCTGCCCGAAAAACATGTCGAACCATCCGGACTGGAAATGCTCAAGGCGCATTCATGGCCGGGCAATGTCCGCGAACTGGAAAACCTGGTGCGCAGGCTTGCTGCATTGTACCCGCAAGATGACATTTCGAGCGAAATCATCCGTACCGAACTGGACGCTGGTGATGTCCGGCAGATCAGCACCGCAGTTGCCGGTATCGGCGACGACCTGTCTCTTGGCAAATATGCCGAAGCCTACCTTGCAAACCAGTTCGCTTCATTTGGCGATGATCTGCCACCGCCCGGGATCTACCAGCGCATACTCTCCGAAGTAGAACCGCCGTTGATCCTGGCCTGCCTTACAGCGACACGGGGTAACCAGATCAAGGCTGCTGAACTGCTCGGATTGAACCGCAACACCCTGCGCAAGAAAATCCGCGATCTCGGGATCGATATTTACCGAGCACCGAAAACCTGACGCCTGCTGGTCAGGCTTTATGTTCCGGGATCCGCACAATTTAGCGCTGTTAATCATTCATCTTGAATCCGTTGCAGAATCGCCACAATGCGTTGCATACTTGCAACGTTTTCAATAGTGACGGGAACAATGACGGTTCCAAACGAGACATCAGACCATCAGCCGATGCTCGCATTGGCAGGCTCTGGCCGTGCGCGCCGCCTGCAATTGGTGCCCAGCATCGCGGTCATCGTCGCAGCGTTGCTGTCTGCACTTTTTTCGTTTTTGGTTCTGATCGGATTGACTCCGATTGAGCCCAATGAGCGCACAACGCTCTGGCTTGTGATCATCAATACCGGGTTCATCCTGGTCCTTGTCGCCCTGATCAGTCTTGAAGTGTTTCGCATCATCAATGCGCGGCGGCATGGCAAGGCCGCTTCGAGGCTGCATATTCGCATTATCTTGCTGTTTTCAGCGGTTGCCGCCGCACCTGCAATCGTTGTTGCGGTGGTCGCGTCGGTTACACTCGGCATTGGCCTTGACCGGTGGTTTGA
>JAHEGF010000094.1:4604-11282 GCA_024645155.1 Phyllobacteriaceae bacterium
GATCAGGCGCGGTCGGTCTACAGCCTTGACCGCAACGGTTTTCAGCGCCTGATGAACCAGCAGGCAGCCGGGCGGGCTCTTGCCGGCGCGTGGTTGCTGCGCATCGACGGAACCGTGGTTGTCGATGCCGGGATATCCGGCAGTGAGCGGTTGCCGCAAGCGCCCCCGCAGGCAATCGAGACCGCATCCGATGGCAAACCTGTTCTCATTCCGCCGCGAACCCGTAATCTGGTTGGTGCAATTATCAAGCTGCGTGAAATCAGCGATCTTTACCTCTACACAATCCGTCCGGTAGATCCGAAAATCCTCGAAACACAGCGCATAATGCGCGAAAATACCCGTGAATATCAGGGGCTGGAAGCGAACCGTTTCAACACCCAGATCGCCTTTGCATTGTTGTATATCTGCCTGACGCTGATCGTATTGTTGTCGGCCATCTGGACAGCTATCGCCGTAGCCGACCGTCTGGTTCGCCCGATCCGTCAATTGATCGGAGCCGCCGATGAAGTAGCCGCCGGCAACCTTGATGCCGCCGTGCCGGTGCGTTCATCAGACGGGGATGTCGGTGCGTTGGCCAACACGTTCAACAACATGACTTCGGAGTTGAAGTCGCAACGCGAGGAACTGTTGGCTGCCAAGGATCAGATCGACGAGCGCCGGCGATTCTCCGAAGCCGTCCTGTCAGGTGTGACTGCCGGCGTTATTGGCGTCGATCCTCAAGGGAGGATCACCATCGTGAACCGGTCTGCAATGACCATGTTCGACACCATCGACAGTGATTCGGTCGGCAAGAAACTCGTAACGCTGTTGCCGCAAGTCGGGATAATATTCGATGCCGCTCAAGGGAGTGGACGGGTCGTCCATCGCGAACAGGTAAGCTTTTTCTCCTATGGCACCGAACGCACTTACAATGTCCAGATCACAGTTGAGGACGCCGGTGAAGCAGAGCATTCCTTTGTTGTGACAATCGATGACATCTCCGACCTCGTTGTTGCGCAGAGATCGTCCGCCTGGGCCGATGTCGCACGGCGCATTGCCCACGAAATCAAGAACCCGTTGACGCCAATTCAATTGTCGGCCGAGCGCATCAAGCGCCGCTACGGGAAGGTGATTGGCGAGGACCGTGCTGTTTTCGACCAATGCACGGACACGATTATTCGCCAGGTAGGCGACATCGGGCGCATGGTCGACGAATTCTCGGCATTTGCCAGGATGCCGAAACCGGAAATGAAGGTTATGGATTTGCGCGAGACGCTGCGTGAGGCTTCGTTTCTGGTCGAATTGGGCCGGGATGACATCAAGTTCATCCGCGACTTCGGCAATGAACCGCTCATCGGGACATTTGACAGCCGCCTGATTGGCCAGGCTGTCGGCAACGTTATCAAGAACGCGGCCGAGGCCATCGACGGCGCCGATTCCGCCACCATGGAAAATGGCGGCATTATCAAGGTTACCGCTTCGCGAACAGGCAATGAGCTGGTTGTCGACGTCATGGACAATGGCAAGGGCCTGCCGCGCGAAAACCGCCAGCGGCTCCTGGAACCTTACATGACCACCCGGCTGAAAGGCACCGGCCTTGGACTGGCGATCGTCAAAAAGATTGTTGAAGAGCATCACGGGCGGATTGAATTGCACGATGCGCCAGAGGAGATTTCGGGAGGGCAGGGTGCAATGATCCGGATGGTATTTCCGGCGGCTGTGAGTGAAGACGAGAAATTGCCCGATGACCGGCATTCATCGGCACCTGTGAGTGAAAAGGCGTAACATGGCATCCGACATACTGATCGTGGATGACGAGGAAGATATCCGCGAGCTTGTGGCAGGCATATTGAGTGACGAAGGTCATGAAACCCGGACCGCGCGTGACAGTGACAGCGCCCTGGCCGCAATCAGTGATCGCGTCCCGCGGCTGGTATTTCTCGATATCTGGCTGCAGGGCTCGAAGCTCGACGGGCTCGAATTACTGGACGAAATAAAGAAGATGCACCCGCAATTGCCCGTTGTCATGATTTCGGGGCATGGAAATATCGAGACAGCGGTTTCGGCGATACGCCGCGGCGCCTATGACTTCATTGAAAAGCCTTTCAAGTCTGACCGCCTGATACTGGTATGCGAACGCGCTTTGGAAACATCGCAACTGCGCCGCGAAGTCTCCGAGATGAAAAAACGTGGCGCCGAGACCAATGAGCTCATTGGCGGCTCGGCCGCCATGACTCAGTTGCGCCAAACGATCGAAAAAGTGGCGTCTACAAACAGCCGCGTCATGATCATTGGGCCGTCCGGTTCCGGCAAGGAACTGGTCGCCCGTGCAATTCATGCCGCTTCGCCGCGATCGGATGGCCCGTTCGTGCTGCTCAATGCCGCCGCAATCACTCCGGAGCGCATGGAAATCGAGCTCTTCGGTACCGAATCGAGTGGTAGCGCACGAAAGATCGGTGCCCTCGAAGAAGCCCATCGCGGAATACTTTTCCTTGACGAGATCGGCGATATGCCGCGCGAGACACAAAACAAGGTATTGCGGGTTCTCGTTGACCAGCAGTTTGAGCGGGTGGGCGGAACCAAGCGGGTAAAAGTCGATGTGCGTATCCTGTCGTCCACTTCTAAGAACCTGGAAGGCCTGATCTCCGATGGAAAGTTCCGCGAAGATCTCTATCATCGTCTGGCCGTGGTTCCGGTATTCGTTCCGGGTCTTGCGGAGCGCCGGGAGGATATTCCGTATCTTGTTGATCATTTCATGAAGCGCATTGGCGAGCAGGCCGGCATCAAGATACGCCGGATTGGTGACGATGCGCTTGCTGTTCTGCAGGCCCATGATTGGCCGGGAAATGTTCGTCAGTTGCGTAACAATGTCGAACGGTTGATGATCCTTGTCCGCGGTGACGATGTGGAAGCGCCGATCACTGCAGATTTGTTGCCGGCAGAAATCGGCGATGTCATGCCACGCGCGCCGTCTAATTCCGATCAGCACATCATGGCTTTGCCACTGCGTGAAGCCCGCGAGCATTTCGAGAAAGAATACCTCGCCGCCCAAATCAACCGGTTTGGCGGAAACATCTCCAAGACTGCGGAATTTGTCGGCATGGAGCGTTCCGCACTTCACCGTAAACTCAAGTCACTCGGGATCTGAAATGCGCGTC
This sequence comes from Phyllobacteriaceae bacterium, assembly GCA_024645155.1. Classification (GTDB taxonomy): domain Bacteria; phylum Pseudomonadota; class Alphaproteobacteria; order Rhizobiales; family Rhizobiaceae; genus JAHEGF01. The sequence goes on from JAHEGF010000094.1 coordinate 7,742, forward strand.
ATCATTTGTGGAGCAGGGCAGGTTGGATACGGTATCGCCGAGCGACTGGCCGCCGAAAACAACGATGTTTCGGTAATCGATACCGAACCGGAGCTGATCCGCAATATCCAGGACAGTCTCGATGTTCGCGGATTTATCGGTCATGGAGCCCACCCAGATGTCCTGCAGGCAGCCGGTGCGCGCGAGGCGGACATGATCGTCGCCGTCACACTCTATGACGAGGTGAACATGGTGGCGTGCCAGGTGGCGCATTCGCTGTTTGACGTTCCGACCAAAATTGCCCGGATTCGCGCCCAGTCATACCTGTTGCCGCACTACAGCGATCTGTTTTCCAGAGACAACATGCCGATCGACGTGATCATTTCGCCCGAACGTGAAGTCGCGGAAATGGTTTTGCGCCGCATCGCATTGCCCGGAGCAACCGATGTTGTCCGGTTTGCCGACGGCAAGATTATCATGGTTGCCATCGAGTGCCAGGAAGAATGCCCGGTAATCAACACGCCTTTGTCGCAGCTGAGTGACCTGTTTCCCGATCTGCCATCCACGGTTGTCGGCGTCGCCCGCAATGACAACCTGTTTATTCCCCATTCCACTGACCAGCTGATTGCCGGTGACCTTGCATACGTCGTCACAACCGAGGACCAGGTAAAACGCACGCTTGGCCTGTTTGGCCACGAGGAGCCCGAGGCAATACGCATCGTCATCGCCGGTGGAGGTAATATCGGGCTGTTTGTAGCCAATGCCATCGAAAAGGCTCAGGCGCGCACGAAGGTCAAGATCATAGAAAATGACCGTGTACGAGCGCTCCAGATTGCCGACCAGCTTCGCCACACGGTCGTTTTGCACGGCAGCGCCCTGGACCAGAAACTTTTGACGGAAGCCGACATTCAAAATGCCGACCTGCTTGTCGCGCTGACAAACAACGATCAGGTCAACATCCTGTCCAGCGTGATGGCCAAGAGGCTGGGCTGCAAATCAAACCTGTCGCTGGTCAACAACCCGGCATACCATGACTTCACCAAAACACTCGGCATAGATTCCACGGTAAATCCGCGTGCGGTTACGATGTCACGGGTACTGCAACATGTGCGCCGCGGTCGGATCCGAGCCGTTCATTCCCTCCATCGCGGCGAAGCTGAAATCATTGAAGCCGAGGCCTTGGAAACGTCTCCGCTGGTTGGTACCGCGTTGCGCGATCTCGAACTGCCGGACGGAATGCGAATCGGTGCGATCTTGAGAAATGGAACGGTGATGCGGCCGCAGGGTGACATTCAGACGAAACCTGGCGACCGGATCGTGATTTTTGCGCTTGCGCAGGCGGTACGCCCGGTTGAACAGTTGTTCAGGGTCAGCCTGGAATTTTTCTGATCAGTTGCGACAGGCAGGGGGTATGGAGCAGCAATGACCGGGGTCATATTCTTTGTCGCTGCGGCTATTTCGTTCTTGTCCCTTGCTCTGATTCTTCCGGTTGGCCTGGCATTGGCGACCAGCAGCGACCTGGCGACCGTGAATCTGTCCATTCTGGCTGTTCTCAGTATTTTTGCATCAACTCTGGTCCTGGCAGCCGTTTCCGAACGTGTCCATGGCATGAACCGGGTACAAAGCCTTCTCGCCGTCGTGGTCCTTTGGTTGCTGGTGCCGATTGTTGGCTCGCTTCCGTTTGTCGTCACCGGAACCACGCCCTTGGGAACGGCATTGTTTGAAGCCTATTCCGGCCTGACAACAACAGGAGCCACAACGTTCGTCAATCCGGCGGACCTGCCATTGCCATTGCGGTTTTGGCGTTCGGAACTTGAATGGATTGGCGGGTTTTTTACTCTGGTTTGCGTGCTGCACATCCTGGCGCCTGCCGGGATTGGTGGAATGCCGAGGGCCGGAGGCCGCTTTGTCCGCGGCGAACAGGAACTGACCGCTCATCTCGATCTGGTCCGGCTTCGATCCTTGTTCATGCAGTATTTGCTGATAACAATCATGATTGCGCTGTTTCTGGTTCTCACCGGTCTCGACGCGATCACGGCTCTGATGTTAGCAATGCTCGCCATTTCAACGGGCGGATTTGTCCCCCTCGAACAACCGCTGGACCTTGCGATTGGGCAAGGTGCCGTTTTGGTGATGGCCATCGGCTTCGCACTCGGTGCAACGTGCCTGTTCTGGCAAAACTATTCGTTAAAGGATTTTCGCGGTTTTGTTCGCAGGAACCAGGAAGCCATCTGGATCTTTCGTATTATTGCGGTGCTCGCGGCTATCTATGGTTTTCTTCTTCACGGTGCTGCGGGAACCACCGGTTTGTGGGGGGCTTTCACAGCGCTCAATGAAGGGTTTTTCACCGCTGCATCCCTCGTGTCGACGTCCGGCGTACAAACGCGAGCCGGCGTGATCGGCCTGCTTCCCTCGCTCCTGGTAGTCTACATCATTCTCAACGGCGCCAGCATCTTTTCCACTTCCAGCGGCATCAAGCTTTACCGGATTGCCGGGATGTTTGTTCAGGCGCGCCGCGAGCTTGAACTTCTGGTGTATCCGAGCAGTGTCGGTACCATGCGCATCAGTGGTGTGCCAATGGATCAGAAATCAGCCAGGATGGCGTGGACCGTGTTTGTCCTTGCCACCGCGACGATCGTGGGTTCGGCATTTTTGATCTGCGCACTGGACGCGGATTTTGAGGCTGCATTTATTGCATCAGTCGCATTGTTTTCCAACGCGGGACCGGTTTACACCGCCTTGATACCGCTGGGTGCGGATGTCGCCTCCTGGCCCACCTATGCTGATCTCAGCGGATTGGCGATGTTTGGTGCCGTGCTGACAATGCTTTTGGGCCGTCTGGAAGTGCTGGTCGTTTTGGCGGCATTCAACTTTGCCTATTGGGTCAACCGCTAGTCACAGCAAAAAGAGGAGCGACAATGTCGCGTATTGCTTATGTCAACGGCCGGTATCTGCCACATCGCGATGCCGTCATTCATGTCGAGGATCGTGGATACCAGTTTGCTGATGGTGTCTACGAAGTCTGTGAGGTTGCTAAGGGTTTTATCATCGACATGACCCGGCACCTCTTGCGGCTCGAACGTTCCTTGAGCGAGTTGCAGATCGCGCAACCATTGGAGCCGCGCGCGCTGAAAACCGTCATTCGCGAAGTGGTGCGCCGAAACGGTGTTCATGATGGTCTGGTTTATCTTCAGGTTACCAGAGGTGTCGCCAGGCGCGATCACGTATTCCCGCCGCCCGGAACACGTCCGGCACTGGTGGTTACCGCAAAACGGGTCAGTCCCGCAGCAAATCGGGCAAAAGCGGCAAAGGGAGTCGGCGTGATAACAGTGCCTGACAATCGCTGGGACCGCGTCGATATCAAGTCGGTCAGCCTGCTGCCAAATGCGATGGCGCGCCAGCAGGCACGTGAATCAGGCGCCTATGAGGCGTGGTTCGTGGACGAGGGCGGTAAGGTAACGGAGGGCGCGGCAACCAACGCGTGGATCATCACGGCCGATGGAACTCTGGTGACAAGACCCGCTGAGCACGGAATTCTGCGCGGGATAACGCGAACCGGTAT
>JAHEGF010000095.1 GCA_024645155.1 Phyllobacteriaceae bacterium
AACAAGGGCCGGATGGTACGGATCTCGAACTACTCGCGCGATGTTATGCCCGAACTGATCGCGGAGACCGGCATTGAATATGACGGGCGTGAACAAGGTACGCTGCAGCTGTTTCGCACTGCCAAGCAGATGAAGGGGTCGAAGGCTGACCAGGAGATACTGGCGGAATTCGACTCGCCCTTTGAGGTGCTTGGTCGTGATGCATGTATTGCAGTCGAACCGGCACTGGCCGAGGTGCGAAACAAGTTTGTCGGAGGCCTACGCCTCACAGCGGATCGCACCGGCGATTGCCGCGTGTTCACCATGGGGTTGGCGGACAGATGCGCTGCCATGGGCGTCGAATTCCAGTACGGTCAGTCTATCAGGAAAATAGCGGTCGAGAACGGCCGGGTTGCTGGAGTGGATACCGAAATCGCCGGTCGGATCACGGGCGATGCCTATGTTTGCGCTCTTGGAAGCTACGGCCCCAGGGTCTTGAACCCCATAGGCGTGAAGCTGCCTGTCTATCCGGTGAAGGGTTATTCCGTAACGCTGCCCGTCACGGATGACGCCTATGCGCCACAATCGACAATCATGGACGAGACGCACAAGGTTGCGATTACCCGCCTTGGCGACCGCATCCGCGTCGCCGGCACTGCCGAGATCGCCGGTTATTCGCATCGTCTCGGGCCTCATGCGACCGATACGGTGCGCCATGTTATCGGCGATCTCTTCCCCAAAGGCGGCGACATAGGCAAGGCAGAAGGATGGACAGGCCTGCGCCCGATGACGCCCGACGGCACACCCGTGCTTGGGCCATCGCGCTATGAGAACCTTTATCTGAATACCGGCCACGGGACCCTGGGCTGGACGATGGCCTGCGGCTCCAGCCGAGCGGTTGCCGATCTCGTGCTTGGCAGGCAGCCGGAGATCTCATTCGACGGGCTGACCGCGGAGCGCTACGGCCGCTGACGCGTATCTTGACCCCTCAAACTGCGCCATGATCTTGGTGGTTTGGGGATCGGTCTTGAGAAGTGTTGTTCGGACGAGGAAATTCTCACGCAGCTGCGCGAGACCAGAGGCAAACCTCGCATCATGCGAGTTTACAACGGGCCAGAGTTCGCTGGGCGGCTGCTCGACCAGCGCGCATATCTGAACAAGGTCACGCTCGACTTCCCAAGGCCAGGCAACCCCAACGACAATGCCCACATCGAAGCGTTCAACAGTTGCCTGAGGCAGGAATGCCTGAACGCGTCGCGGTTCCTGTCACCGGATGATGCCGGGACACGGATCAACGGCTGGAGGACCGACCACAATGAAAACCGGACCAGAAACGGTGTGAACTCCAGTTAAGCCAGATTCTAACTATCAGTTCGGACTACTTTCCGGGACCCATGACAATGTACCGACGCAGCACTGAGACTGATCATCTAGGTGCGCCCCGGCAAATAGTCGAAATATGAAAAGTCCGCAGTGATTGCCGATCCACTGGTGTCGAATGCCACCATTCCGGCAAATGCACCGGTAAAAGAACCATGCTCACCACGGCCACCTTCATCGGAAATCACACTTGCATCGAGCACCGGACCGACCGGTTGCCAATCGGATGTGCCGGTTCGCCAGAAAAACTGAAGCGCCGCGTCCTCTACCTCCACTGCCAAGCCGATGGAGCTGTGAGCCGGCACTCTCACGGGTTCGGATAACGGGAATTCGAGCCTACCGTCCGGCCAGTCGCCGGGGCAACTGAGGATTGTCAGGGCCTTTCCCCAAGTTTCATGCCATGTCACGCCAAGGAAATGGAACTTGTGGCGGTTGTAGTAATGGGTCAGGCCAGCCGCCTGTTGATAGCTTACCGGATCAAAGGTTACTTTGGTTTCAGCCCTGAAATGAAAATGCTCCTGGCGGCGGGCGACGAGCGCCTGCTCGAACCAGCTGCCAATCGATTCTCGGGCGTGAAACCGCAACGCTGACCCGGTCAGCGAAAAAATCCGCTCATGGTGAGGTGTTCTCAGCCATTGGAATTCCGGCGGTAGCGATTTGCCGTCGAACCGGCGGCGAACTGCTGATGGAAGACCTGGTGATGCACTTTCGGAGGGGCCCGGCACGTCTACCGCTGGAACCGGCTCTCCATTAGCAAGATAAAGCCAATCATCATCGCGCCATATGCATTTCTGAATTGCCGTCTCGCGGCCGAGCGGCGAGCGTCTGGTACCGGGAATCGGTCGAGAGCACAGATGCGTGTGATAGTACTGCCCGTCCGGCGTGTCGACAATCTGGCCATGACCGGCGCGTTGCAGGACCGCCTCGGGCGCGTCCTTCGAAGTAATAATATGGGTTTCAGGATGTAGATCATAAGGACCGAGAATGTTGCGGGAGCGCGCCATGGTGACCGCGTGATCATAACCCGTGCCGCCTTCGGCCATTGTCAGATAGTACCAGCCATTTCGCTTGTGGATGTGCGGGCCTTCGACCAAGCCGTGCGCGCTTCCCCGGTAAATATTGGTAACAGGACCCACCAGTTTTCCGGCTTCGGCGTTATATTCCTGGCAGAGAATGCCATCGAAGGCGGGGTGTCTTGGGTTGCCGCCGATGGAGTCCGACCGATGGTTCCAAACCATGTTGAGAAACCATTTTCGTCCATCGTCGCCGTGATACAGCGAAGGGTCAAAGCCCGATGAATTCACATAGGTTGGATCCGACCACGGTCCCTCGATCGACGGCGCGGTAACAATATAGTTGTGGGTGTCCTTGAAGTTGCCGTCGTAGCGTTTGACATCTGTGTAGACCAGCCAGAACAGATCGCCGGCATGCGAAAGGCACGGAGCCCAGATACCGCAGGAATCGGGGTTGCCGCGCATATCGAGCTGCGATGCCCGGTCCAGTGGGCGCTTGACCAGCGCCCAGTTCACAAGATCTCGCGAGTGGTGGATCTGGACACCAGGATACCACTCGAATGTGGAGGTCGCGATATAGTAGTCGTCCTCAACACGGCAGATCGATGGATCGGGATTGAAGCCCGGCAAAATCGGATTGACGATCACTTGCGAGCCGGTCCCTTCCGCTCTGCCGAGGCGGCCCAGAGATTGATGTCGGCGTCCATAGCGTGACGATCGATTTCGGTCAGTTCTGTCTCGGAAAAATTGGGGGTGTCGAGGGCGCGAACACAGTCCTCGATCTGTTCCGGACGACTTGCACCGATTAGCGCAGACGTCACTTTACCACCACGCAAAACCCAGGCGATTGCCATCTGCGCCAACGTCTGGCCGCGCGATTTTGCGATTGCATCGAGTGCACGAATGTTTTCGATATTTCGATCACTCAGGAATTCCGGATTTAGAGACTTGTCCTGCGATGCACGGCTGCCTTGCCGTATGCCCTCCAGGTACTTGCCGGTGAGCATGCCCTGCGCCAGCGGCGAAAACACAATCGAACCGATCCCGAGATCGTCGAGCGTGTCGAGCAACCCGTCCTCCTCCACCCAGCGGTTGATCATCGAGTAGCTAGGCTGATGGATCAGGCATGGCGTGCCAAGTTCTTTCAGGATGGCCGTGGCCTCGCGTGTCCGCTGCGAATTGTAGGATGAAATTCCCGCATAAAGCGCCTTGCCCGACCGTACGATCTGGTCGAGCGCCATCATCGTTTCCTCCAATGGCGTATCGGGATCGAATCGGTGGGAATAGAAGATGTCGACATAGTCGAGACCAAGCCGTTGCAGGCTCTGGTCGCAGCTGGCGATCAGGTATTTGCGGCTGCCCCATTCGCCATAGGGGCCTGGCCACATGAGATAGCCCGCCTTGGATGAGATGATCAGTTCGTCGCGATGACCGCGAAAGTCTGTGCGCAGGATTTCGCTGAATGCCTCCTCTGCGGCGCCGGGCGGTGGACCGTAGTTGTTGGCCAGATCGAAATGGGTAATTCCGAGATCAAATGCCTTGCGGCAGAGAGACTGTTTCAGTTCATGGGGGAAATCGCCGCCGAAATTGTGCCACAAGCCCAGCGATATAGCCGGCAACCTGAGGCCGGAATGGCCACAGCGCCGGTATTGCATTGTTTCATATCGGTCTTGGGCTGGGACATACATTGACTGATCTCGATTCTATCTTCCTGCGGTTTTCCTGATCGGATTCACAAGTGCCTTTGCGTCGCGAACACCCAGAGGAGCGGGGCGCGCACAGCTGGTGGACAGGTTGACGAACCTGCCCGTCTCGCCGGATTTCAGGATCGAGGTCATCACATCGATAGCGTGCAACGCCAGTTCGAGCGAACAACGGTGGGGGCGGTTGTCCAATATCGCTAGCGCCATGTCAGCCAGACCCGCGGCCCGGTAGTTCGCAGTCGGATTACCCCGGCCGTCTTTCTGGTTCGCCACAGCAAATGGATGATTGAAGGCGGGCAGTTTCTTCTCTTCCCGGTCGCCCTTGGTCAAGCGAATTTCGCCGCCAAAGAAATTGGGATCGGGAACGAACAACGTACCCTCTTCGCCGTACAGCTCCATGTTCGAATGACCATGCGTCCAGACATCCCAACTGGTTCCGAGTGTAACAGTGGCGCCATTTTCGAACTCGAGGATCGCGTGGATAGTAGTCGGTGTCTCAACCTTGATCTTCTGTCCGTATCGCGGCTTCGACGTGATCGTTCTTGTTGGAGACGGTGTGGACGTGATCGCGCAGACACGTTTGACCGGTCCGACCAACTGTATGAGGTTGGTTATGTAATACGGTCCCAGATCGAGCATGGGTCCGCCGCCCTGTTTGAAGAAGAAATCCGGATTGGGATGCCAGTGTTCCATGCCGTGGCTGAGCACATGCGCGGTTCCGCTCGTTACTTTGCCGATGGCACCGCTGTCGATCAGGTGGCGGCAATGCTGATGCGCTCCGCCCATGAATGTATCCGGCGCGGAACCGACCCTCAGCCCTTTCCTGGCTGTTAGCCTGGCAAGGTCCTTTCCCTCCTTCAGCGACAATACAAACGGTTTTTCCGAATAGACGTGCTTGCCTGCATCAAGAATGGACTTCGACACTTCGTAATGCGCTGCCGGGACCGTCAGATTGACGATGATGTCGACGTCGCCGGCATTCAGCAATCTGTCGAGCGTATCGGCCCTGATGTTGAACTCTTCAGCGCGGGTTTTGGCCGCCTTCTTGTCGATGTCCGCGCAAGCACGCATTTCAATGCCGCGAAACATCGGTGCCAGGCGCAAATAGGCGGCCGAGATGTTGCCGCAGCCGATGATGCCCACTCCAAGGACTTTCGCCATGGCCATTACTCCACGAACGCGCGCATGGTTTTCAACGACCGGCGGGCAAACCGGTCGAGGTCCGCAGGATTGTCGTGCTCGATGACGAACAGATCCGTTCCGGCCGCGCGCAGGGCCGCGGTGATCGCTTTCCAGTCCATGACACCATACCCAACGTCGGCCCAACCATCCTCGTCGAGATTTTCGCCTGCCGGCGCAACGTCCTTCACATGAGCTGTGGTCATGCGTTCGCCATGTCTCGCGATCCACGCAAGAGGATCGGCATTGCCGCGCACGATCCAGGCAATGTCCGCTTCCCATTCGATCGACGGCGCATGTTCGAGCAGGAGTTCCATGGCGACTTCGCCCCCGGCGAGCGGCAGGAATTCCCAATGGTGGTTGTGCCAGCCGAAACGCATGCCCGCGTCATTTACCCGTTTGGCGGCTGTTTCCAGGCGTTTGGCGAGACCAGTCCAGGCGGCAGCATCAGCGCCGTTGCGGTAATCGTCCGTTGGCGCCGGGCAAAACAAACGGTTCATGCCGAGCGCCCTTGCCGCAATGATTGTCGCTTCCAAGCCCTCTTCGAAACTGTCCAGAGGGAAAAAATGGCCAGAAGGCATAGTCATACCGTGCTCGTCGAGCAGCGCGCGAAATGCCGCCGGATCATCATAATTTCCACCAAAGCCCTCGACCTTGCGATAGCCCAGCCTTGCCAGATCGGGAATCACGCTTTCCCAAGGCTTGAAATTCCGGGCGCTATACAACTGGATCGAAACATTCATTCTAATTGCTTTCAGTGGTGAGAATTCAAAGCCGTTCTTCGCTAACAGGGTCGAACAGTGACGCCCGGTCGGGCAGGAAGCCTATCTCGATCTCATCACCCGAGGCGGCCTGAACCTGGCCGTCCATACGTACATGGATAAAAGTCCCGGCAAGCGTCGCATAGATCAGCGTATCCGAACCCATTGGTTCGACCAGCTCGACAGTCACTTTTGTCCTCATGGCGGCGGAGGCCAGATTGTCGCCGGTGACTATATGTTCCGGGCGCAACCCGATAATCGCCTTTCCTTCCTGCCGTGATCCTTTGGCGAATTCGTACCCGTCGAGCGGGATGGTGAGTTTGCCGACCATGAAGTTGCCGCCCGAAATCTCGCCGTTCAGGAAATTCATGGAAGGCGATCCGATGAAATCCGCGACATAAAGGTTGCGGGGCCGGTTGTATATTTCATGCGGACTTGCGAGTTGCATGATCTTGCCGCCCTTCATGATCGCAATGCGATCCGCCAGCGTCATTGCCTCGATCTGGTCGTGGGTGACGTAGATCATCGTGTTGTTGAGCTGCCCGTGCAGCTTCTTTATCTCGACACGCAGATCAGCGCGCAGCTTGGCGTCGAGGTTCGACAACGGCTCGTCGAACAGGAACACATCGACATCACGCACCAGCGCCCTGCCAATTGCGACACGCTGGCGTTGGCCGCCAGATAGCGCCGCCGGTTTGCGTTTCAGCAAGGGTTCGATTTGCAGAATCCCGGCAGCGCGCTTCACCCGTTCGGCAATCTCGATCTTTGGCAAGCCCGCATTTTTCAGTCCGAAGGTTAGGTTCCCCTCAACGGTCATCTGGGGGTAGAGTGCGTAGGACTGGAACACCATGTCAATGCCGCGTTCCGAGGGTTCGGCCCAGGTAACGTTCTCGCCGCCAATGAAAATCTGGCCATCCGTCACTTCCAGTAGCCCGGCTATACAGTTCAACAAAGTGGATTTGCCGCAGCCTGAAGACCCGAGGAGCACCAGAAATTCGCCCTCATGAATATCGAGATTGAGTTGCTGCAGAACCGCAACATTGCCGAAATGAAGGTCTAGATTCTTGATTTCAACAGAAAAGGTCATGGATTCTCAGCCTTTCACCGCGCCCGCAGCGATACCACGGACAAAGAGCTTGCCGGAGACGAAATAGATGCTCAGTGGTACGAGGCCGGTGATGATGGTTGCCGCCATGTTGACATTGTACTCCACCACGCCTTGCGTCGAATTGACGATATTGTTTAACGCAACGGTCATCGGATAGGACTCAGGCCCAGTGTAAACCAGACCGAACAGAAAGTCGTTCCAAATGCCGGTGATCTGGAGGATGACAGCGACCGTAAAGATCGGCACCGACATCGGCAGCATGACCCGAAAATAAATCCCCCAGAAACCTGCACCATCGACCCGAGCCGCCTTAAAAAGTTCCTCGGGAAGCGATGTGAAATAGTTTCGGAAGAGCAGTGTGAGGATAGGCATGCCGAAGATCGAGTGGACAATCACCAGTCCGGTGAGACTTCCATACAGTCCGATTTCGCGGAGCATGATCACAATCGGATAGAGCATGACCTGGTAGGGGATGAAGGCACCGAAGATGAGAATGGTAAAAAACACATTGGCGCCCTTGAACCGCCAGTTGGCTAGCGCATAACCATTCACCGATGCAATCATGATGGAAATGATGACCGAAGGTACAGTGATCCGGACCGAGTTCCAGAAGCCGATGCTCAGTCCTTCACATTTCAGGCCAGTGCAAGCTTCGCCCCATGCCTTGACCCAAGGTTCAAAGGTGATCTCCAGCGGCGGCGAAAAGATGTTGCCCAAACGGATTTCGGGCATGCCTTTCAGCGAGGTAACGATCATCACGTAAAGCGGGATCACATAGTAGACAGCGACGATGAACAACGTTCCGTACAGAACGATGTTGTGGCGTGAAAATGTCCGGCGAATTCTGGGGCCACGCGGCCCTTCCATTGCGGATGTGGAGATATCAGACACGGCGCTTGCCTCCGAATTCGAGCATGGCCCATGGAATGATAATCAGCGCGACGGTCACAAGCATCATCGTCGAGGCCGCAAATCCCTGTCCGAGATTGGCCGCCTGGAACATCATGTCATAGACATACTTTGCGGGCACTTCGGTAGCGATGCCGGGCCCGCCCCCGGTTTGGGCAACAATGAGGTCGTAGATTTTGACGATGCCGGTCACGACCAGAACGAGGGTTGTTATGAAAACCGGGCGCATCATTGGGATGACGATGAAAATGTAAGTCTTCCAGGTAGGTATGCCGTCCACCCGCGCGGCTTTCCAAACCTCCTGGTCGATGCCACGCAAGCCAGCCAGCATCAGCACCATCACGAGGCCTGAGCCTTGCCATAGGCCTGCAATCAACACGCCGAAGATAGCGATCTGCGGAGAATAAAGGGGATTGAAGGTGAAGCTCTGCCAGCCGAGATCGCGGACGATGCCTTGAACGCCGAATTCGGGATTAAGAATCCACTGCCAGACCAGGCCGGTCACAACGAAACTGAGTGCGTAGGGGTAAAGGATGACCGTTCGGATTGTATTTTCGAACCGGATCTTCTGGTCGATCAGTGCGGCAAGAATGAACCCGATCACGAACACAAGGACCAGCATGCAGATGCCATAGATAGCGAGGTTCTCGATTGAAACCAGCCAGCGATTTGTCCCCCACAACCGCTCATACTGGTCGAGGCCGACCCATTTCAAACGCGGTAGCAAACCGGATTTCGTAAAACTGTAGACAACCGTCCACGCTGTTCCGCCAACGAAAATGAAAAGCGCGGTTACCACCATCGGGATCGCCGCGACCTTGGCCGGCATGTTGCGGAAAAGCTGGTTCGGGCGCTTCGAAGACATTCGGCTTTCCTCCTCGTCCGAATGCGCCGCGCCGGCCCGAATGATCGGACCGGTGCGGGCTGGGCCTGAGAGGCCTATTCGGCGTTTTCGATAATGCCGGCGAACCGCTCCTGAGCAGCTTGTGCGGTCATCGATGGGTCAGCGAAAAACTCCGTGAACAACGTGTTTATCTGGTTTGCCGTATCGGGGGTAAGCAACTGGTTTGTATCGGGCAGGAGCTTGCCTTCGGCAAGCAGCGCCAAGCCCTTACGCATACAGTCATTTGCCGCTGCCAAATCAATGTCGCCGCGTACAGGCAGCGAACCCTTCTTCAGGTTGAAGGCGACCTGTGTTTCCGGTTTCAACAGCAAAGCGGCGAGTTCACCTTGAGCCGCAATCTGCGCCTCGTCCTTCAGTACCGGGAAATAGAAAGCATCACCTCCCGTACCCAGCACCTCGGTAGTTCCCAGGCCCGGAAGGCAACTGTAGTCTTTACCGGCCACCTGTTCAGCCACGGCGAATTCGCCTTGCGCCCAGTCGCCCATGATCTGGCCTCCAGCCTTGCCTGTGATCACGAGATTTGTGGCGTCGTTCCAGTTCTGGACCGTCGAATTGGCTGACATTTCGCGCGCGGTGGCAGCCGCCTCGAAAACTTTTGCCACCTCAGGCCCGGCGGCCACTTCAGCGTTTTTGTCACCATAGACCGCCAAGAAAACTTCCTGCGGGATCAGCGCGGCAAACATCACGTTGAAAGCGCCGGATTGCTGCCAGCCCTGCTGACCCATGGCCAACGGTATCTTGTCCGCCGCTACCAGCGCCGGCGCGGCTGCGGCGAAATCGGCCCAGTTCGCCGGCACGGGCACGCCAGCGTCGGCGAACGCCTTGTGGCTAAGCCACAGCCACTGCCAGGAATGGATGTTTACAGGCGCGCAATAGATGCGCCCGTCAACTGTGCAGCCCTCCAGTAGCGAAGGCGGATTGACGAGATCAGCCCAGCCCTCGGCTTTTGCGATATCGGTCAGGTCGCGCAGAAGGCCAGCTTCAATCAATTCCTCTGACTGTCGACCATAGTTGAACTGGAATGCGCCCATCGGGTCGCCGCCAGTAATGCGGCTAACCATAACCGCACGGGCCTGTTCACCACCGACAATTGCTGCGTCAACCCAGTGGTTGCCAGTCGCGTCGAAGGCTTTGGCAAATTCGGCAACCGCGGCGGCCTCACCACCCGATGTCCACCAGTGCATGACTTCAAGATCGGTTGCGTTGGCCACGCTCATCGACAGGCCGAGAGCCGTAGCACCAGCAAGTATCATCCTTATGGATTTCATATTTTCCTCCCGAAAAAAATAGCACGGCTTGTGACGCACAAAGCGGCCCGTACCGGCATCCACTTATCGGCCTCCCGCCGATGTAATCGATTAAAAATGAAAATTGCATTTTTGCTGTAATCGATTACATTGAAAGTTGGCGCCGATCTCTATCCGAGTCAACCATTTTATTTCCGAGTTGGAAAAGCGTTTAACAGGCAAGTAGTTAGAGTGTGCCAATTTCAAATGGGAGCTGTTTTGGGGATGGAATATTCGACTTGGTTCAACAGCCACCAAATCACGACATCAACTTCGCGCCGGAATAATGTCACGGCAGGAAGGGAACAGACATCCAAGCAGCGTTTGCGACTCATCGAAAGTGCAGGTTATGGCGATCTTTCGATACTGTTCTTTCCGATCCGGCGGTGCGTGAATCTTGCGGCAAAGACACCGAGGTCGTCTGCATTTCTGGTCGGACCGCGAAATCCGGGAATCAAATCAATTCCATCAAGCGATACGCTCTAGGCAGAGAAAGTCATGGCTGCACCAAAGATAACCGATGTTGCGAAGCTGGCTGGCGTATCAACCGCTACGGTCAGCCGTGCGCTCAACCGGCCGGATACGGTCGCCAAGTTGACACGCACTGCCGTGATCGAAGCTGCGACAAAAGCCGGTTACCGTATAAATCTTGCCGCGCGAAACCTGCGCCAACGCCGCGCGGGGGCGGCTGTGGTACTTGTGCCAAATCTGGGCAACCCGTTTTTTTCGGAGATCCTTTCTGGCATCGAGACGACGCTTGCCGCTGCCGGTCTCGGCGTCCTCGTCACCGACACAAAACACCCGGGCGTTCCAACCGACCTCGTGGTCGAATATCTCTATGGCGGCCGTGCCGACGGTATCATTTCGCTCGACGGATCTTTGCAGGCGCTTTTGGCGTCGACCCAGCATCAGATCAGCAGGCTGCCGCCGATCATCTATGCCTGCGAATGGAACGCTGCGGCGGCCGCGCCATCGGTTCGTTCCGATAATTTCAAGGGTGCGCAACTGGCT
>JAHEGF010000331.1 GCA_024645155.1 Phyllobacteriaceae bacterium
GACAGGTTGGTGCCGTAGTTGAAGACCATGAAGGTGACCAGCAGGGGCATCGCCAGCGGGTTGCTGTAGGTACCGTCAATCACGGGGATGGCCAGGAACATCAGGGCTGCCTGGAAAACCAGCATGATCACCAGGGTGTTGGCCCGGCCGATCTTGTCGGAGACCACGCCGGCGACAATGCGGCCGGCGGCGTTGCCGACCGCCATGATCGCAACGACCAGGAAAGCCAGCTCACCCATACTCGCCTTGGCCAGCCCCTTGGCACTGCCGATTACCATGAGACCAGCGCCGGCGCCGATAAAGAAACAGATCCAAAGGGTGTAGAATTGGGCCGTACGAAGAATCTGTGCTGGGGACTTGTCATCCGTGGCGGTTCTGTTGGCGGCAACTTTGGCAGCGTTCGGATCGGCCACATAACCGGCCGGCGGGTTGGCGAGGAACAGGGCGAAGAAACAGGTGACGGCAACAAAACCGATCCCGAAATACAGCATCGACTGCTGCAGGCCGTAATCGCCGAGCAGAAACTGGGCGAGCGGGGCGATATAGACCGAGGCGAGGCCGAAGCCGGCAACGACTATACCGGCGATCAGGCCGGTCTTGGCAGGCGGGAACCACTTGAGAGCCGGCGGCGTAGCGGAAGAGTATCCAAAGCCGATCCCCATGCCGGCCATGACGCCGAAACCGGCGATCCAGGCCCAGTAGCTGGTGGTCTGGGAAATCCAGATGAAGCCGGCTCCAACCAACAAACCGCCGATCATGCAGGTGATGCGGGGGCCGAACTTGTCCTGGACCTTGCCGGCAAGAATCATCGCCACTGCGAAGGTCAGGCAGGCCGTGGCGTAGGGATCGTTGATCGACGCCTTGTCCCATGCAAAAGCCCCGGGGCCGCCGGCGGCGATCGAATCGGCGATTGCACCCTTGAAGATGCTCCAGGTGTAGAGGATACCGAGGGCAAGGTTGATGCCGGTACCGGCCAGAACGACTATCCAACCACGTTTTGCTGACACTTTCTGCGTGTTCATCTCTGCCTCCTTGATGATAGCTGTCGAATTATTCAAACCGTATTGACTCATTTGCTGAACCCGGTAAGCCAACGGCCAGCGGACTTTGAAGGCGCCGATGACCAGCTTTTTACGCTGACTTCCGGGGTTGCTTGTAAACATCAGGCCGTGTCTTTCCAGGCGGTGAGCGTGATCGTCTTATGCAGAACCATATTGGCAACTCGCATACCAACCGCGAGGTCGCCATGAAAAAACTTTTTAATCAATAAATTCGGTATCTTGGGAGAATTATCGGGGGAGTCCCGACAGAGGATGGCAAGGGGCCTTTTTGCAGAAATGCAAAACGGCACAGGCACAACCAGGCTGGCAGGCGAGCAACGTGCGCTTTACAAGAGCGTATTCCACAAGGAAAAGTGAGACAGACTGGGGTTTTAAGGTTTTTTTAGTGGAGGTCTAAAACGTAGTTTTGCAGGACTGCGAGGGGGGAATGAAGACTTTTTGCAAATTTGCAAAAAGTCTTCGGAACGAGGAACGAGGAACGAGGAACGAGGAACGAGGAACGAGGAACGCTGACAGTCAGCCCGGGTGTGTCAAGTTGAACTCAGCAAAGATGATTTTGACTTTCGCGTCCCTCGTCCCGCGTCCCGCGTCCCGGCTTCTAAGCCCTGGAGATAAACCGTCCGTCCCGCGTATCGACCTTGACCCTCTCGTCGGACTCGAGGTAAGCGGGGACCTGGATCTTCAGACCTGTCTCCAGGGTGGCTTCCTTGGTCTGGGCCTGAGCGGTCGCGTTTCTGATTGCCGGAGCGGTCTCGACGACGAGCAGCTCAACGTTCATCGGTGGTTCGACGGAAACCACCTGCCCTTCGAAAACGCCGAGAACAACCTCGGTGCCATCGAGCAGGTAGCCCTTCACCGGGCCGTACATTTCCTCTCCCAGTTCATACTGCTCGTAGCTTTCGAGATCCATGAAAATGCCGTTGTCGCCGTCGGCGTAGAGAAATTGCCCTTTGCGCTTTTCAAAATCCGCGACATCGACCCGGTCTCCCGCCTTGAAGGCCTTTTCCAGCACCTGGGCGGTGAGCAGATTGCGGTACTTGGTCTTTATCAGGGTACTGCCGCCACGTGCCGAGGGACTCTGGCTGCTGACCTCGAGGACCAGGCAGGGCGAGTTGTCGAGCAGGATCACCTGACCGCGTTTCAAATCGTTGGATGTCATATCGTGCTCTCCTGGAAGTCTGTCGGTGAGGGGACTGCCCTTTCGGGAGCAGTGCCCTGGTTAATCAGGTGCGAGAATGTAGCACAAGTTGTTCTGGCAGTGAAGTTGGATAATTTACGTGGGACGAGGAAGGCTGCAAACGCGGAAAGGCCGTTTCAAGCGGTTTGTCTTGAGGGTTCTGACTTTCGCGTCCCTCGTCCCTCGTCCCGCGTCCCGGCCTTAAAAAACCCATGACACGCATCGGTCTTTTGTGTATAACTGCACTGCCGTAAAACAGCGCGTTTCCAACTTCTTGAAGGAGTTTTCCCATGTACAGTTGTGCAGACCTGAAAAAAGGCCTCAAAGTGATGATCGATGGCGAGCCCCATGTCATCGTGCAGTTCGACTTCACCAAGCCCGGCAAGGGGCAGGCGCTCTACAAGTGCAAGC
Organism: Phyllobacteriaceae bacterium; assembly: GCA_024645155.1. Taxonomy (GTDB): domain Bacteria; phylum Pseudomonadota; class Alphaproteobacteria; order Rhizobiales; family Rhizobiaceae; genus JAHEGF01. The sequence goes on from JAHEGF010000331.1 coordinate 2,650, forward strand.
TGCGCAACATGATCACCGGCTCCCTCTTCGACCGCACTTATCGTTCCGGGGAAAGCTTTGAGCCGGCCAGCCTGGACGAACGCGACATGCAGTACCTCTACAAGGACGAAACCGGCTACGTCTTCATGGATCAGAAGAGCTACGAACAGACATCCATCAGTGAAGATGTCCTTGGCGACGACCACTACTTCCTGGTCGACAACATGGAGGTCAAGGTGCACATGCACGGCGAGCGCGGCATCGGCGTCACCCTGCCCAACTTCGTCAACCTGCGCGTCAGCCAGGCCGATCCCTGGGTCAAGGGCGACACGGCCGCCGGCAACAACAAACCGGCCACAGTCGAGAGCGGCTACACTCTGCAGGTCCCTTCTTTCGTCGAACAGGGCACCCTGATCCAGATCGACACCCGCAGCGGCGAATATGTGACCCGCGTCAAGGAATAGTTTCGGCCGAACGCTCCCTATAGAAACGTCCGCTTGCGGGCGTTTTTTTTTAAACTTTTCGCCAGCTGCTTCGTCAAAGATAACGTCGAACTGAAGCGCTGCACAATCCCGGAACCGACTTGAAATTCACAGCTTTTTCACAGGAAGGTGCATCATCAGCAGGAGGTTCATACCTTGAACCATGCATTTGATCTTTTGCTTTCCGGCAAAAATCCTGTTAATTCTGTTATTCCTGTTAATTGGCAGTCATCGAACTGAACGACGCGGACAGCCGGGTGTTGAGTACAGGCCACATC
>JAHEGF010000096.1 GCA_024645155.1 Phyllobacteriaceae bacterium
AAAGGCAAGACCGTCTCCAAAGCGGTGGCGTCGCCCAAAGTCGCGCCGAAGAGTGAAATACGGATCGCAAATGCTGCGGATTTCCCCGGCGAACAGCCGGTAGGAACCAAGAAGCCCAGCGGCGGAAAAGCCGACAATCTCACGCGTATCAAGGGCATTGGCCCGGCCAACGAAAAGAAACTGAACGGCCTGGGGATCTGGCGCTTCGACCAGATCGCGGTCTGGCGCAAGAAACAGATAGACTGGGTTGGTTCCTATCTTTCTTTCGCGGGGCGCATTGAACGTGAGGAATGGGTAAAGCAAGCCAAGCTTCTTGCCCGTGGGAAAGATACAGAGTTTTCCAGGCGGGTGGACAAGGGCAGTGTTCCGACCAGCCGAACTGCAGCGCGCACCAAGGGAGGCAAGGCATGACCAGCGAAGCCAAGCCGATGCTCTCCATCAACGGCGTCGAAACATATTACGGGAAAATCGTGGCTCTTCGCGGCGTCGATCTCACCGTCAATCAGGGTGAAATCGTCACATTGATCGGCGCCAATGGCGCCGGCAAGTCGACCCTGATGATGACCATCTGCGGGAACCCCAAGGCCCGTAAAGGGTCGATTGTATATGACGGCACCGAAATTGCAGGAATGCCCACTCACGAAATCATGCGCATGGGAATTGCACAATCGCCGGAGGGCCGGAGAATTTTTCCACGCATGAGTGTCATGGAAAACCTGCAAATGGGCGCGATGCTTGTCGACGACGAGCATTTCGACGACGATCTCAAGCGGACGTTCGAGCTGTTCCCGATTCTCAAGGAACGCTCTGCTCAACGCGGCGGCACACTGTCTGGTGGTGAACAGCAAATGCTAGCCATAGCACGCGCGCTGATGAGCCGGCCGCGACTGCTGCTGCTTGATGAGCCGTCACTAGGCTTGGCACCACTGATCGTCAAACAGATTTTCGAAGTTGTGCGTGAGCTCAATCGGAACCAGGGACTGACGGTATTCCTTGTCGAGCAGAATGCGTTTCACGCACTAAAACTCGCCCACCGAGGTTATGTCATGGTCAATGGCAATATCACCATGAGTGGAACAGGGGCCGAACTACTCAAACGGGAAGAGGTTCGTGCGGCCTATCTCGAAGGCGGAAGGCATTAGGAAAAATCATGGAACACGCCAATAGCCTGTTTTGGGAAGTCACCTTTTGGGAATTCGTGCTGGTCACCGTTGCATTGGGCGGCGGAGCCGCTTTCATGACTGGACGAGCCACGGCCAACGAGTGGCTCAGCGTCGGGCAGCTCGTATTATACATGTGCCTACTGGCGCTTGCAGTCCGATTTATCCATTTTGCGTTGTTTCGCGGAACCTTGCTGTCGTTCCAATATTACATCGCGGATTTGATAGTTTTACTGGCCATCTCTTTTTTCGGACGGCGGTTGATGCGTTCCAGGCAAATGGCTACGCAATATGGATTCGAATATGAACGGGCCGGACTCCTGGGCTGGAGGCTGCGACGTTAAGACTATTCGAATTGTCCGGCATTAGGCCTTTATTTTGTACAAATTTTGGGCTTTCATGCCGGCCAAGCGGACAGGGCTCCGCAAAGCTGAATCGGGTTATGACACCATCCCGGACAGCGCGTTGTATTACCGGTGTCCTATGGGAGTTAACATGAAAAAGGCACTTTTGGCTGGCGTTGCGTTGAGTTTCGCGATGTCTACTGCCGCTTACGCAGATATCTTAATCGCCACTGCCGGCCCGATGACTGGCCAGTATGCGTCATTTGGCGAACAGATGAGAACTGGTGCCGAACAGGCTGTGGCGGACATCAATGCCGCCGGTGGCGTCAACGGCGAAATGTTGAAGCTTCAGATTGGCGATGATGCTTGCGATCCGAAACAGGCTGTTGCAGTTGCCAACCAGTTTGCTGGTGACGGCGTTGTATTTGTTGCAGGTCACTTCTGTTCGGGTTCGTCCATTCCGGCTTCCGCCGTGTATGCTGACGAAGGCATCGTTCAGATTTCACCAGCATCGACCAACCCGAAATTTACCGACGAACGTCCCGGAAACGGTGTTTATCGCGTATGCGGACGCGATGACCAGCAGGGTGAAACCGCTGGCGCATACCTGAATTCTCAATTCGGTGACAAGAAAGTCGCATTTGTTCACGACAAGACCGCCTACGGCAAGGGTCTGGCTGATGCGACAATGGCCGCTTATGAGGCAGGCGGTGGCAAACCGGCTCTTTACGAAGCCTATACGGCCGGCGAAAAGGATTACTCGGCGCTCGTTTCCAAGCTGAAAGCCGAAGGCATAGGAGTCCTTTATGTCGGCGGTTATCACACGGAAGCAGGCCTGATGATCCGTCAGGCGCGTGAACAGGGTATGGCCGACCTTCAGCTGATGTCCGGCGATGCACTGGTGACCGACGAATATTGGGCGATTACCGGCGATGCTGGCGAAGGCACGTTGATGACCTTCTCTCCTGATCCGCGCAAGAGCCCATCGGCTGCTGAAGTGGTTGCCAAGCTGGAAGGAGCCGGCAAGACGACCGAAGGCTACGTCATGTACACCTATGCCGCAATACAGGCATGGGCGGATGCTGCCAAGGCTGCCGGTTCAACCGATTTCGACAAGGTTGTGGCTGCACTCAATGACGGCGAGTTCTCAACGGTTCTTGGAAGCCTGTCCTTTGACGACAAGGGCGACGTCTCGTTGCCTGGTTATGTCTTCTACGAGTGGAAAGGCGGAAAATACGACCAGATCAACTAAGATCAGGCGTTCGCCGATATCGATAACCCGGGGCAGAAATGCTCCGGGTTTTTTGTATGTGCCGGATAAGATATACCAAAGCCGCTTCTATTGCGCCGGGGTATAGGGGGCGATAAACACCGGCTGACCCGTTCAATCCGTCTGTGAGTAATTTCCTTGCCGATCACAAAAATCCTCGTCGCCAACCGGTCTGAAATCGCCATCCGGGTTTTCAGGGCTGCCAATGAACTCGGACTGAAGACGGTCGCGATCTGGGCCGAAGAAGACAAGTATTCGCTGCATCGTTTCAAGGCAGACGAATCCTACCCGATTGGCCGCGGCCCGCATCTCAAAAAGGATTTTGGGCCGATCGAGAGCTATCTTTCGATCGATGAGGTTATCCGTGTGGCGCTGGCAAGCGGGGCCGATGCAATACACCCTGGTTATGGCCTGCTTTCGGAAAGCCCGGAATTTGCCGAAGCATGCGCCGCGAACGGTATTACCTTCATTGGACCAACGGCCGATACCATGCGGCGGCTTGGAAACAAGGTGGCTGCTCGCGATCTGGCTCTGGAAGTTGGTGTTCCTGTCGTCCCGGCTACCAAGCCGCTTCCCGATGACCTGCGCGAAGTCAGGAAAATGGCAGATGCCGTCGGATTTCCGGTGATGCTCAAGGCTTCGTGGGGCGGCGGCGGCCGCGGCATGCGGGTAATACGTGGTGCGGACGCGCTCGAACAGGAAGTCACCGAAGCCAAACGCGAGGCTATGGCAGCCTTCGGCAAGGATGAAGTCTACCTGGAAAAGCTGGTCGAGAAGGCACGCCACGTGGAAGTCCAGGTCCTCGGCGACACCCATGGCAACGTGGTACACCTTTTTGAACGGGACTGCTCAATTCAACGGCGCAACCAGAAAGTTGTCGAGCGTGCACCGGCGCCTTATCTCAGTGATATACAGCGCGCGGAAATCTCAGGCTATGCCATCAAGTTGGCGCAGGCCACCAATTATGTTGGTGCCGGTACTGTCGAGTTTCTCATGGATACCGAAAACGGCGAATTCTATTTCATCGAGGTCAATCCGCGTATCCAGGTAGAGCACACCGTTACCGAGGAAGTCACCGGGATCGACATCGTCAAGGCGCAGATTCATATTCTCGATGGCGAAAGGATCGGTGACGAGCGGTCCGGGGTGCCGGCGCAAGAAGATATCCGCCTGAACGGCCATGCCCTGCAATGCCGTATTACCACCGAAGATCCGGAGCAGAATTTCATACCCGACTACGGGCGCATTACAGCATATCGCGGGGCTACGGGATTTGGCATCCGTCTCGATGGAGGAACCGCCTATTCCGGTGCGGTGATCACCCGATACTACGATCCGCTTCTGGAAAAGGTTACCGCATGGGCGCCAACCCCGTTGGAAGCGATAAGGCGCATGGATCGCGCATTGCGGGAGTTCCGTATTCGCGGCGTGGCGACAAACCTGACCTTCCTGGAAGCGATCATCGGTCACCAGAAATTCCGTGACAACAGCTATACAACCCAGTTCATCGACAATACCCCGGAACTGTTTGCCCGGGTCAGGCGCCAGGACCGGGCAACCAAACTGCTGACCTATCTGGCGGATGTGACAGTCAACGGGCACCCCGAAGCACGCAACCGCGCGCGGCCGAAAGACGATCTGCCGACGCCGGTCGTACCGTTCTTCGGCGGAGGCGTGCCAGACGGCACGAAACAGCTGCTTGACAAATCGGGCCCGGAAAAATTTTCGCAGTGGATGCGTGAACAAAGCCAGGTGCTGGTGACCGATACCACCATGCGCGATGGCCACCAGTCACTGCTTGCAACGCGGATGCGAACCCATGACATTGTTGCCATAGCGGCCACCTATGCCCGTGCGTTGCCGCAGCTCCTGTCGCTTGAGTGCTGGGGTGGCGCAACATTCGATGTTGCCATGCGGTTCCTGACAGAGGACCCGTGGGAACGTCTCCACCTGGTTCGTGAGGCCGCGCCCAACTTATTGCTGCAGATGCTTTTGCGCGGAGCAAACGGCGTCGGTTACACAAACTATCCGGACAATGTCGTGCGCCATTTCATCGCGCAGGCGGCCGCCGGCGGGGTTGATTTATTCCGGGTATTCGATTGCTTGAACTGGGTCGACAATATGCGTGTCGCCATGGATGCGGTTCGTTCAAAGAACAAGCTGTGCGAAGCCGCGATTTGCTACACGGGGAATATCCTTGATCCCGATCGCGCAAAGTACGACCTGAAGTACTACGTTTCGCTGGCGCGCGAACTGGAACAGGCCGGAGCCCACATCATTGCCATCAAGGACATGGCCGGACTTTTGCGCCCGGCCGCGGCAACCGCCTTGTTCAAGGCTTTGCGCGAGGCAACCGACCTGCCACTTCACTTCCATACGCACGATACATCGGGCATTGCTGCCGCCACGGTCCTTGCCGCGGCCGAAAACGGAGTCGATGCTATAGACGCCGCGATGGATGCGTTGTCCGGAAACACTTCGCAACCCTGTCTCGGATCAATTGTTGAAGCGCTCCGCGGAACGGATCGCGACAGCGGTCTTGATCCGCATTGGATCCGGCGGATTTCGTTTTACTGGGAAGCGGTGCGCAACCAGTACTGTGCATTTGAAAGCGACCTGAAGGGCCCTGCCTCGGAAGTTTATCTTCATGAAATGCCGGGTGGGCAGTTTACCAACCTGAAAGAGCAGGCGCGGTCGCTTGGACTGGAAACACGCTGGCACGAGGTGGCGCAGGCCTATCACGATGTCAACATGATGTTTGGCGACATCGTCAAGGTTACGCCGTCTTCGAAAGTGGTCGGCGACATGGCCCTGATGATGGTCAGCCAGGATTTGACGATCGCCGAGGTTGAGGCCGCCGACAATGAAATCGCTTTTCCGGAATCGGTGGTCTCAATGTTGCGCGGCGATCTTGGCCAGCCGCCCGGCGGATGGCCGCCCGCTCTACAACGCAAGGTGCTGAAAGGCGAAGCGCCGATTACCACACGGCCGGGTGCGCTGCTAAAGGATACCAATCTTGCCGCGGCAAGGATCGATGCGGAAAAGGCCGTTGGCCGGGAAATCAGTGAATTCGAGTTTGCATCGTCGCTGATGTATCCGAAGGTGTTCCAAGACTTTGTTCAGGCTGCGGAAAATTATGGTCCGGTCAGCACGCTTTCCACGCCGGTGTATTTCTACGGCATGAGGCCCGAAGACGAGATATTCGTCGAAATCGAACGCGGAAAGACGCTCGTGGTCCGCTGCCTGGCTGTCGGAGAAACCGATGAAAAGGGCATGGTTACGGTTTTCTTCGAGCTTAATGGGCAACCACGGCGTATCAAGGTGCCTGACCGGGTTCACGGGGCATCGGCTGCGATGGCCCGCCCGAAAGCCGAACCGGGCAATCCGGCTCATGTCGGGGCGCCAATGCCCGGTGTGATTTCAACCCTGGCGGTTGCTGGCGGCCAGAAAGTCGTCGCCGGTGATGTACTTGTTTCCATTGAGGCGATGAAAATGGAAACAGCCATTCACGCGGAGCGCGACGGGACAATTGCCGAGGTGCACGTGAAGGCAGGCGATCAGATCGACGCCAAGGACCTGCTGGTTGTCTATGAAGGCTGATCGCCTCAAACCGGAATTGCGTTCGGTCGCGATGTTTCCTTGTCAACGCAGGGCTGTGTCGGCGCTTTTTCTGGCAAACGGGTTCACAGTTGGAAACTGGGCGCCCAAAATCCCTGAATTTGCTGCGCGACTGGGGCTATCGGAGAGCGGGATCGGTCTAATGATCTTGGTATTCGGAATCGGTTCGCTGGTTGCCATGCCGGTTGTTGGAGCGTTGATTGCACGGCTTGGGTCACAAATTGTTGTGCGGGTGACCGCTGTTCCAACCACATTTGTAATTCTGGCGATATCTGTTGCTCCCAATATACCGCTGGCTGCGGTTGTGATGCTGGTTTCCGGTGCGGCGATCGGGGGAATGGACGTGGCCATGAATGCCAATGCAGTGGTGGTCGAGCGTTCGATGAAACGATCGATCATGTCATCGTGCCACGGGTTCTGGAGCCTTGGTGGTCTTGTCGGAGCTGCGTTTGGCGGTTTGGCTATCGCGAAATTCGGAATACTCGGCCACGCCGTTGTCACAACAACGATAGCGGCGGCGCTTGTTGCCTATGCCTGGTCAAAGATCCATAGCGACAAAGTTCTGGCTTCGCGCAAGCACGAGAACATGCGCTTTCCCACAATACCTCTTCCCTATCTGATAGGTTTGATTGCCTTGTTTTCAATGATCCCCGAAGGAGCTGCGCTTGACTGGAGCGCGCTTTACCTGCGGCAGGATTTCGGAGCCGACGTTGCGATGTCCGGACTTGCCTTTGCAGCACTTTCAGCCACCATGGCCGTTGTACGATTTGCAGGTGATCCCGTGCGCGATTATCTAGGCGCTATCCTGACGCTCCGGATATGTGCGATTTCCGGATGCCTCGGTTTCCTTATTGCCGGATTTGCACAGTCGGAGGCGGTTGCGATAATAGGATTTGGCTTGGCGGGTATCGGTATAGCCAACATGGTGCCAATTGCATTTTCCGCAGCAGGAAACCTGCCAGGCCTCGCTCCCGGGATTGGAATTTCGGTGGTTACTGCGATGGGGTATTCGGGGATCCTGCTTGCACCGTCAGCCATCGGTCTCATTGCGGAATCGACCGGATTTGCGCCGATTTTTGCGGCGCTCCCCCTTATGTTTCTCGTCGTTTTGGCCCTGTCAGGTCTTGCCCGTTACGCAGATGGCTAGGCCTGCCGGACCGGGTCTTCAGACAATGGCAATCCGGCAAGCGCATCTGCAACCGCATCAAAGGCAAACCGGATGCGGGCGCTGGTGCGCAATTCGCGGTGGGCCGCAACCCACATCGGCAACCTGGCGATATCGAGGGCAGGCAGAACCCGTTCAACCTTGGCAGATTGCCGGGCGGCAAAAACCTGGCCAAAGCCAATGCCTGCACCGGCTTCGGTCAACCGCCAATTTAATACCTGGTCGTCGGTTCGCACTGCGAATTGGTCGCGCGTCACGGTGAAACCCATTTCGGCAAATCCGCGGATTAGCAAATCATTACGGTCATAGCCGATGATGGTGTGGTCGAGGAGTTCTTCCGGCTTCCCCGGTTCGCCGTGGCGCTCCAGATAGGACGGCGCTGCATATGCCCCCATAGCAACATCATTGACTTTTCGGGCGATCAGCTCGCTTTGCGTTGGTTTTATCATGCGGATGGCGATGTCGGCATCGCGGGTCAAAAGGTTCTGCACGGTGTTCGAACTGACGATTTCGATATGCAGACGTGGCTCGGCGCTGCGCAGAGCGGCAACGATATCGGGCAGCAGAAAATGCGCTACGATTTCGCTTGCGGTGATGCGAACGGTTCCAGCGATTTCCCGGGATTGGCCCGTTGCAGCAAGCGAAAATGCAGCGGCATCGGTTGTGATGCGCCGGGCATGGTCGAGAAGCCCGCTACCGGCTTGTGTCAGTACCATTCCGCGTGGCACCCGCTCAAACAGCGTGATGTGCAACCGATCTTCCAGTTGTGAAACATGGCGCCCGACCGTGGGCTGGCTGATGCCGGTCTTGCGCGCTGCTGCCGACAGGCTGCCGGTCTCGGCAACTGCAGCAAAACTCTTGATCAGGTTCCAGTCGAAGTCTTCAGTATCCATACAGAAATGAATATCACAAATACGTTTTCTGGCAATTTCCATTCTCAGATGAATTAAAGATAGTGAAATTCGAAAAGGAGATGATCATGAAAACGATAGCGGTTGTTGGTGCAGGTGGACGGTTGGGGCGGGTTGTTGCCAAAACCTTTTTTCAACGCGGATATAATGTCATTGCGGTGACCCGATCCGGAAAATTGCCGCGTGAGCTCTCAGGTGCCGTGGCACGGAAAGCGGACGCGATGCAGCTTGATGCGCTGGTTGAAGCGACAGCTGGAGCCGAGTTTGTTTTCAATGGCCTCAATCCGCCGTACACGGATTGGTCAGCCAATTGCATGCCGATGGCGCGAAACGTTATTGAAGCTGCACGCACGCATGGTGCAACCCATTTGTTCCCTGGAAACGTCTATGTTTTCGGGTCACCGATGCCCGGTGAGCTGCGCGAAACCACACCGTTTGCAGCTTCGAGCAAGAAAGGGACAATCCGGGTCAGCATGGAACGGTTGTTCGAACAGGCGGCCCGTGAACAGGCGGTGCAAACCATCGTTTTGCGAGCCGGTGATTTTTTTGGCGGGGCGGGCACCGGATCGTGGTTCGATCTCTCGGTTGCCGCAAAGATCGGCAAAGGTACGTTCACATGGCCCGGCACCCCGGATATCAGGCATGAATGGGCATATTTGCCGGATCTGGCGAAGACCTTCGTCGCTTTGGCAAACAGAAGCGAGAAGCTCGGCCGCCACGAAACATTCCACTTTCCCGGCCATGCGATTACCGGCTTTGAGATGAAGAAAGCAGCAGAAGCTGCCTTCGGACACCCACTGAAACTTGCCGGCCTGCCCTGGTGGCTGGTCCGTGCAGGGGGCGTCGTCATTCCGATGTGGCGGGAACTCACCGAAATGGCCTATCTTTGGCAGGAGCCGCATTGGTTGACATCGCAACGGCTGGAATCCGTTATCGGCGATGTTCCGCACACGCCGCTCGACGAGGCGGTAGCGGCGGCACTTGGCGAACTGGGTTTTGGTCAGGGCGCCCATGCCCGTGCCGCCTGAGCGCTGTCTGCACGACGCGCCGGGTGTCAGGCAAATTTGACCTCACGGGAAAGGGGCAGGCGGCGGATACGTTTGCCGGTTAATGCGAAAACGGCATTGGCGAGCGCAGGGATGGCCGGCGGGACTCCGATCTCGCCCGCGCCTCCCATTTTCTCTGCGTTCTCGAGTATGCGAATGTGAAATTCCGGGCATTGCGCCATGCGCATCGCGTCAAAATCGTGGAAATTGGATTGCTCGACCTTGCCGTCGGCAAAGGTGATTTCCTGGCCAATCGCCGAAGACAGACCAAAAACCGCGCCGGATATGAGCTGTGCCTGCAAGATACCCGGATCGAGCGCCTGGCCGACATCGGCGGCGATCCAGACATCGTCAACGCGGATGCCCTCTGCCGTGCCGGAAATTTCAATAATCTCGGCGACCCAGCTTCCGAAACTCAAGGCAAATGCAACCCCGCGCGCCTTTCCGGCTGGTAAAGGGGCGCCCCAATTCGCCATTTCCGCCACGGATTCCATGACTTTTGCGGCTACCGGATGATCTACCATCAGTTTCTGCCTCATTTCGACCGGGTCAATGCCGGATTTCACCGCGACCTCGTCGAGAAAACATTCGTGGAAGAAACTGCTGAAAGAATAGCCGACCGAGCGCCATGACCCGACCGGAACCGTCAGATCCGCCTCGGCACCGCTCACGCGGTAGTTCGGGATTGTGTAGGGTTGATCAAAGGCGCCTTCGCTGATGTAGCGTTCCGGCCCGACCAGCGGAATCGAAGGGAGGATGCGGCGCACGTAACTCTTCAGGAGAGAGGGCGATGCGATTTTCCCCTCCAACGCTACCGGCAATCCGCTTTCGCCGATTCTGGCCCGGAAGCGGCCAACGGCCGCAGGCCGGTAGGCGTCGTGGGTTATGTCTTCCTCGCGTGTCCAGGTGATCTTGACCGGCCGTCCGCCGGTCTCCCGCGCCAGCAATGCTGCATAGAGCGCGTAATCCCATTCCAGGCGGCGGCCAAATCCACCACCGAGATATGTCGTATTGATGGAAATATCATCCATCGAAATATCGAGAACAAGAGAACTGACAAACTGCAGGATCGAAGGGACCTGATTGGGCGCCCAGATCGTCAGCTTGCCATCAACAAACTGCGCTGTCGCATTCATCGGCTCCATGCAGGCATGGGCGAGAAAGGGTACTTCGTACTCGGCTTCGAGCAGGGAATCTGCCGGTGCATCGCGAAATACGGTTTCCAAGTTGCCGTCGTCGCGCAGCGCCCATCCGGGTTGTTCGACTGCCGCGGTTCTGATGACCGCCATTTGCGCTTCGCTGTCAGCAGGATATTCCGCATCGGTCCAATCCGCTTCGATTGCCTCTGCGGCCTTGAACGCCGACCAGGTATTGGTCGCAATGATCCCGAAACCGTTTCCGGTAAGCGTCTCAAGCGGGACGATTTTGATCACTCCGGGGATCTTTCCAGCCGCCGACAAGTCTGCCGAGCGGGCTTTAGACCAGAAGCGCGGGCTCATTTTCACCGTACCGTGAAGCATGTCAGGCAGGTCGACATCGATGCCAAATATCGGGGCGCCGGTCACTTTGGCGCGAAGATCAGTCCTCAGTTGCGGCTTGCCTAGGATTTTCCATTCACTTGCCGGGCGAAGCGGAGCATCGGATGGAACTGGAATTGTGGCTGCTGTATCAAGCAATTCACCGTAGGTCAGC
>JAHEGF010000097.1 GCA_024645155.1 Phyllobacteriaceae bacterium
TCTCCGCGGAAGATCCCTTCTTCGCCAAGGTAATCGACTCACAAAAAGCATATGCCAAGAATGTGATGAAATACCTGAACCTCAACCAGCCGGATTACAAGCTTGCCTACAAGCACTATTTCGGCTGAGTGAACAGGACGGGAAGCGAGTTTCCGGGGGCCGGTAAGCTGGCCTCCGGATTTCATGTGGCCGCTAGGAGGAGGCTGGGATGATCGGGTTTATTCATACAATCGAAGGTTTGAATACTTGGGTGGGCCGTGCATTTGGCTGGTGCATCATGATCCTGACTTTCTCCGTTTCCTACGAAGTCTTTGTCCGCTATGTGCTGAATTCGCCGACTGTGTGGGCATTCGACATGATGGTGCAGATGTACGGCGCCTTGTTTCTGATGGCCGGCCCCTACGCATTGGCACAGGACGCACATGTACGCGGCGATGTTGTTTACCGGCTGTTTCCCGTGCGGTGGCAGGCCAGAATCGATTTTACACTTTACATCCTGTTTTTCTTTCCTGGCATCCTGGCGCTGTTCTGGTATGGCTGGGAGATTGCCGCCGACAGCTGGCGCTACAAGGAAGTAAGCTGGAACAGCCCGGCGCGCATCCAGATCTACTTTTTCAAGACATTGATCCCGGTGGCAGGATTTCTCCTGCTTCTGCAGGGCGCAGCTGAAATGGCACGTTGCTGGCGGGCCATGAAAACGGGTGTTTGGCTGGACCGGCTGGATGATGTCCGTGAAACCGAAGACATGCTCATGCACATGTCAGAGCGCCCCGGTCCGTGATGATCCAGGCTGAAAAAATAGGGACCGGAAAACGCCTATGACCAATCCAGAAGTCGCCATTTTGATGCTGTGCCTGTTTATCGTGCTGGTGCTGCTCGGCTTTCCGATTGCCTTCACGCTTTTGGCCATGGGCGTCGGGTTTGGTTACTACGCCTACTACCAGGGCGGTATCGAGACGTTCGGCGATCTGTTCAACAACAACATTTTCTACCTGTTGAACCAGAACACCTACTCGGTGATGGAAAACGACACCCTTGTCGCGATTCCCCTGTTTCTCTTCATGGGCTATGTCGTTGAACGGGCCAATATCGTTGACCGGCTGTTCTTCTCCCTGCAAATGGCAGCGCGCAATATGCCGGGCTCCATGGCAATAGCTGCGCTGATCACATGTGCAGTTTTTTCCACTGCTTCGGGCATCGTTGGCGCTGTCGTTACACTGATGGGCCTGCTTGCTTTTCCGGCCATGGCAAATGCCAATTACAACAAGGAATTTGCGGCAGGCGTCATCTGCGCAGGCGGTACGCTGGGCATCCTCATTCCTCCGTCGATCATGCTGATCGTATACGCGGCCATCGCCGAACTGTCCCCCCTCCGGCTCTACGCCGCAGCGGTTTTTCCAGGCCTGATGCTTGCCGGGCTTTATATTGTCTATGTGATTATCCGGGTCCTGATAAACCCCGCGATCGCGCCCAAGCCAAGTTCGGAAGATGTTCCGCCGAGAGCAAAGATTTATCTCGACCTGCTGGTGTCCTTTGTACCGCTGACCGTGCTGATCATGCTAGTGCTCGGATCGATACTGGGCGGCCTTGCCACACCGGCGGAAGCCGCTGCCATGGGCGCTCTCGGCGGATTGGTTCTGGCTGCGATCTACCGGTCGCTGACGTGGCAGAAAGTCAAGGAAAGTGTGTTCCTGACCGCCAAGGCAACAGCCATGGTGTGCTGGCTGTTCGTTGGTTCATGGACCTTCGCATCGGTGTTTTCCTACCTCGGCGGTCACGATGTGATCGAGGGTTGGGTTCTGGGCATGGATCTGGAGCCGTGGCAGTTTCTGATCATGGTGCAGTTGATCATCTTTGTTCTGGGATGGCCTTTGGAATGGTCTGAAATCCTGATCATCTTTGTCCCGATCTTCCTGCCCATGCTCGACAATTTTGGCGTCAATCCATACTTCTTCGCGATGCTGGTTGCACTCAACCTGCAGACATCATTCCTGACCCCGCCCATGGCGATGTCGGCTTATTATCTGAAAGGTGTGCTGCGCAATCAAATCGAGTTGATGCAGATATTCCGCGGTATCATGCCGTATCTCGGCATCGTCATCTTGTGCATGGTGTTGATGTACCAGTTCCCCGGAATAGCACTTTGGCTGCCGGATTACCTGTTCGGTACATATGTTCCCTGATTGACGGCAGCGGTCGACATGCACCATGAACTTACCGCCATTGATGCGCGCCGGAAAATCGGCGAGGGATTGCTGAGTTCCGTTGATCTCGTCGGCGCGTGCCTTGATCGGATCGAGCGTACGGATGGCGAGATAAGGGCATGGACGCATCTCGATCGCGATCATGCACTGGCGCAGGCGGCGGAAATGGACGCCATCCGTAAAAGCGGCCGTACAACCGGCCCGCTTCACGGCATTCCCGTCGGGCTGAAGGACATTATCGATACTCGCGATTTTCCCACCGAACGCGGTACGCCGATTTTTGCCGGACGACGGCCCGACAGCGACGCCGCCCTGGTCGAAAGGCTCCGAGAAGCCGGTGCGGTAATCCTTGGAAAAACTGCAACCACTGAACTCGCCTTCATGCATCCTACCGTAACCACCAATCCACACGATTCAGGCCACTCTCCTGGCGGATCGTCGAGCGGTTCGGCGGCTGCGGTCGCAGCCTTGCAGGTGCCGCTTGCAATCGGAACGCAGACCAACGGATCCGTTGTCAGGCCGGCGTCGTTTTGCGGATGCTTCGGCTTCAAGCCGACGCGTGGCACAATCTCGCGCCGCGGCGTGCTGCAAACCTCGGTCACGCTGGATCAGGTAGGCGTGTTCGCGCGCACCCTGGAAGATGCAGCGCTCCTGGCTGGCAGTGTCGGCAGCTATGATCCGTCAGACACGCAAAGCTTTGCCAGGCCGCGTCCGGATATGCTGGGCGGAAGCCGCGAAGAAGCTCCTGTTGAGCCGGACTTTGCTATATTTGAGTTACCCTATGATGACCGCATGGAGCCTGATGCCCGCGAAGGACTCGACGAGGTTGCCGCAGCACTCGGCTCGAATGTGGAGCGGATCAAGGCACCAAAGGCATTTGAAGGCCTGCTCGAAACACAACGAATCATACACGAGCATGAAATCTGTATGCATCTTCAGGAGACATTTTCTCACCACTGGAACGAACTCAGTTCGTCCCTGCAGACTGCACTTGAACGTGGGCGTGCAATCTCCAAGGCCCAGTATGACGATGCCCTTGGCACGATGGCTGCGGCAATGCAGTTTTTCGACGCCTTCTTTATCGACTTTGATGCTGTTTTGACTCTGTCTGCGGCAGGGGAAGCGCCGAGATTCGATGACGGCACAGGGGACCCGGCTTTCTGTACCATATGGACCCTGTGCGGTCTGCCTGCCCTTAGTCTGCCGTTGCTGACCGGAAAAAGCGGTCTTCCCGTTGGCGTTCAGCTGGTCGGTGCTGTAGAACGGGACGACAGGTTGTTGCGAACTGCTAACTGGATGCTGAAAAAGCTGCAATCGGATGTGGAATAACCGGCGGGAGGTATCGCCATGTTGACAGACACGAGCCGAAAAATCCTGGGCTTTATTGCCACTTTTTTGGTGTCAATTTTTGTACTTGGCCTGGCTCACAGTATTTCGACCGGGTTTGCCGGTTTTTGGGGCGGATTGCCGTTCTGGGTAATATCGCTGTTCGTCCTGTCATTGGCAGTCTATGACTTCTGGGACGAATGCATCCGAAAGAAATAGCCTGGGCAGATAACGTCCGGCACGCGAACTAGCCGTCGGCGTGTTCGCGTAAAAAGGGTCTGATTTCGTCGAAAAACTCCTGGAACCCCGGATGCCCGCCAACCATGCAGTGATTGCTTCCCGGCAGTTCTACGAAACTTGCGCCCGGGATAAGCCGTGCAGCTAAACGGCTTTCCTCCACAGGGACAGCGCGGTCGCCGCGACAGTGAAGGATCAGGGTTGGCGCCTGCACCTTCACCGCGAACTCTTCGGCATCAAACTCGGCATTCATCTTGAAAATGCGCAGTGCGTTTTCCGTATTCGTGGAAATGCGTTGCAACTCGTCCATGCTCTCGGCTTCCTCCGGTGTGGCGTCGGGAATATAGGATGTCGTAAAGAAATGTCTGTAAACGGTATTGGGCGAGCCCCAGCCGTCGCGGATCATGGTATGGGCCATATCGTAGTAACGCTTGCCTTCGTCATCACCGCGTGCCAATCGACCGCGCACATAACCGCCAAGCAGGATCAGGCATTTGACCCGTTCTGGATAAGTGGCCGCAAAACGCATTGAAAATGCAGCGCCCTGACTTATCCCGAATAGTGCGAATTTCTCCAGCCCGGCGGCATCGGCAACAGCAAGCATGTCGTCAATCATTCGCGGCTGTGAAATCTCTTTCACGTCCCAGTCTGACAGACCGTTTCCACGCTGATCGAAACGGACAAGCCTGCTTTGCTGGGCGAATTCACTGAGGAACTTCCCCCAGACCGGGCTCTGCCAATCATATTCGATGTGATTGATCCAGTTTGGCGCCTTGAGCACGGGTGGCCCCTCACCAACGGAGGCAAAGGCCAGATGTACGCCATCGGGCGACTTGCAATATCGGACCCTTTGCTGCAATGCAGCCTCCGGCTTAACCCTGTCCGGCTGAGCGCCTGGTGTCCATTGCCAGACCTTGATGGACCGGGAGATGTTCTTGACCCGCTGGCCGCCCATGTCGCGGAACGGCTCTCCCACGCGATCCAGCACCGTCTGGTATACCATGTCGGAAATGCACACACCTCCGGGCTCCGCCAACGCTTCAAGGCGGGCTGCCACATTTACCCCGTCACCGAAAATATCACCGTCATCGAATACCACATCACCAAGATTGATGCCGATGCGGTAGCGAATACGAACATCTTCATCGAGATCATTTTCGCGCGAAGACATCGCTGTCTGAAGATCGATTGCACAACGCACCGCATCCTGCGCGGACGCAAACTCGACCAGCATGCCATCGCCGGTCGTTTTGACGATACGCCCGCGGCACCGGGTAATTTCCGGGTCAATCAGTTCTCGCCGGTAGGCTTTCTGGCGGGAAAGAACGCTATCCTCATCGGCCTCCATCAAACGCGAGTATCCGACCATGTCCGCTGCGAATATTGCGGCTAATCTGCGTTCCATGTCAGGAGACCTCCAATTGGGCCGGTGTCATGCCTTCCAGGCATGAACGCCTTATTGTTATTGGTACCACACTACCGGTGCAGGCATTCTCGCACCAGCCTGCTGAAGCCACATCTGACGCTGCAACCCTACTTCATTTGTCATCCGGAACGACCGCCTGGCATTCGATTTCCACTTTCATGCGCGGGTCGACCAAGGCTGTTACCTCCACAAGTGTCGACGCCGGCCGGTGTTCGCCGAAATACCGGATACGCGCCGGATTGATAGCGGCACGTTCCGAGATATCGGTCAAGAACAGCTGGACCTTGACCACATGCTCCGGCTTTCCGCCGGCGGCCCGCAAACAGGCATCCAGCGCATCCATGGCTATGTCGAACTGCTCAACGGTACCGTCCGGTATGGTCCCGTCGGCCCGCATGCCGACAACGCCGGAAACCCAGATGAGATTACCGGCGCGCACCGAATGGCAATAGTGGCTGACGGGCGGCATCTGCCCTTCAACCATGTAACGCTTGATTGTCATTTCGCGACCTCCTGTGAGTTCTTCCCCGTTGTCTGCCGGAATCCGCGCCGTGCATCGCGCATTATGATCCGTTCCCGGTTGAACGTGTAGATTCCGGTTGCGACTATGATCAATGCGCCGGTCAACGTCCAGGCATCCGGCAATTGCCCGAATATCAGGTATCCATACATCGTACCCCATATCAGCAGGGAATACTGGACTGGCGCAACGATGACCGCTTGCGTTATTTCTAGCGACTTGATCACCAGCAATTCTGCAAACGCCGCCAAAACGGCAATGCTTGCGAGCAGCACGATTTCGATATTTGTCGAGGGCCACTGCCATACTAGCAGCATGGGAACCGTAAGCAGCAGGCTGCTGACAAGAGCCGTATAAGCCACCGTTGTTACGGTTCGGTCGGAACCGCTTAGCACGCGCGAGAGGATTTGGCGCAGGGCAAAAAACAGCGCTGCCAGCAAAACCAGCATCAATGCCGGATGGATGACGCCCAGTCCCGGGCGAATGACAATCATTGCTCCGGCAAATCCGATGATAACCGCGATCCAACGGCGCACGCCGACTGGTTCACGCAATATGACGGCACCAAGCACCGTTACGATGAACGGTGCAACGAATGCCACCGCGACCGCATCAGCAAGTGGCACAAAGGAAACCGCGACGACATATAAAACTGCCGATGCCGCAGCAAGGCATCCGCGAACAATCTGCAATACCGGAGATGGCGTGCGCAGGATCGGAGCACCTCTTACCGCGAAGAGGACGATTACACCGATCAGCAATCCCAATTGACGGAACCAGACGATCTGGATCGGATGCAATGTCGCAGTCAGTAACTTTGCCTGGGCATCGACGGCCGCAAACATGAACATCCCGATCGCCATGTAGGCGATACCCAGGCCGCTATCGGGATCCCTCGAGCCGGGGCGTCCAGTCACCGGTGATGCCAGATTGAATGAAATACCTTCCCCCTCCACGGTTGCCGGCAACCGGGAGCCAGGCGCGGTTTTGCAACAGTGAAAGTGCGCCTGCCATGAAAATAAATCAATGGCGAAACAGGGCTATTTCAGGCCGTACGAGCCTGTAGCGGCGGCCGCCTGCTCACGTACCTGGATTGTCAACCATAACCGAAGATGGCCCGCCCGCGCATGCCGGCCACGTCTCTTTGGTGCCACATTTGGCTGCATCAGTTACAATAGTGCGTGCTATCAGCCGTGCGCTATCACGGAGGAGCCGATGACCTGCCGGAACAGAAATGAGTTTGTCGCCGATTTTGATCTTGTCATCATCGGCGCCAGTTTTGCCGGCCTTGCCGCAGCACGCACCGCCGCAATGCGCGGTCTAAAAGTCGCGATCCTCGAAGCCAAACGCGAGCCGGGCGCCCGTGTTCACACAACCGGAATACTGGTACCGGAAGCTGCCGAAGAGATCGACATCCCCTTTTGGCTTACGCGCCGTGTTCCCGGTGTACGGCTTTATGCTCCCAACATGAAAAGCATTGACCTGTTTTCACCGGGTTATGCCTTCATGACAACACGTACGGCAGACCTGCTGCGCTGGCTAGCGCGCGAGGCGGTCATGGCAGGTGCGAAACTGATCTGCGGCACGAAATTCCGCGGCGCCGAGCACGTTGGCCCTCTCATTCGCATCGCGGGTGAGGACATGACCACGCGCTTTCTGATCGGGGCCGACGGCGCCCGTTCACGCGTTGCCCGTACATTCCGGCTTGATGTCAACGAAAAATTCCTGACCGGCATTGAAGTGGAAATGGAACCATCGGACCGGCTCGACAAGCGCTTCCTGCATTGCTTTGCAGGATCGGCCCTGGCACCGGGTTATATCGGTTGGGCGGCGCCTGGACCGGATGTCACCCAGGTCGGCCTAGCCGTCAGCGGTGGACGGAAACCGGATCTCAACGGCTTTTTGGAAAAAACCTCGCCGCTGTTCCATTGGGACAGATCGGCAATCAGGGAACGCAGAAGCGGAGTGATCCCCTGCGGCGGACCTTTGAAACGTTTTGCCGAAGGCAACGTCATGCTGATCGGAGATGCCGCCGGTTGGGTTTCACCGATGACGGCCGGTGGCATTCGCACCGCATTCAGGTATGGCCGGCGTGCCGGAGCCCTAACAGCCGACCACCTGCTGTGTGGCGGACTGTCACCCGACATCCTGTTGAAACGGCAGGTTCCCCGTTTTTGGTTGAAGGGCCTGCTGCGCAGTGGCCTCGACATCAATCTGCCGGACGCCGTCCTCAACACCGCGCTGGCGACAGCACCAATGCGCACCTTTGCTGAACGGATCTATTTTCACCGTCGCGGTGCCCGTGGCATCGACAGGAAGAGTTATCTGCGCTGGCTCGAAGCCAATGATTTTTCGGCCGGCCCTGTCTGGCGCAACGGCAGTTCCGGCTAGCGCCAGTTCAGCCTGCCCCTGATCCGCGATTGCCACCTGCCATTGCCAAGCTGTGAAAAAAAATCGACAATGTATTGGACACTCGTACAGACTGTAACCCTTGGAATTATACAACAGGATTGCAATCCCGATGACTGAACCGAAAACAAAATCCGGCACAATTTCGACAGGTACCGAAAACCCGCCGCCAATCGAGGCGGTGACACCGGTAATCGTCGAAATGGGAAAAATGAAACGCAAGAAATTCAAGGCGCTGAAGAAGGGCAAGGGCGTCCTGATGGACGAGGTGCTCGATCTGCTCGAGGAAGTTGCTGAAGGATTGGGTGACGACGCCAGGGAAAAGACATTTGTACCGGTCGTCATGATCTACGAATTGAAACCGGGGAAGAAGAAGCGCACTATTGTCCTGCCATTCTAGCTATGGGGCCCGACATGGAAGGCACTGCCGATCGGAGATATGTGGTCGCACCGCCGGTTGTCATTGACCGGCGCAAGAAAAAGAAGCTTTCGAAAAATATCTCGGACTACCTCCGGTCGGAAATGCACCTGACCAAGGCTGCCAAGCACACACTCGATGCGTCTGCGGCGGGACTCGCCGTATATCAGAAACGCCGAAAAAAGGTCCGCCGCAAGCGCACCGGCGATTTTTCACTCAATCTCATTCCTCATGTCCTTGACGGTTCGGCGGTTGCCACCCGCAAGATGAGCCTGGTCCCGGCGGATCTGTTCAAGTCGTTTTATTCCAAAAGAAATGCCAAACGTGCCGGGAAAGGCCTTAAAACAGCATCGCGTTTCATTTCCCGTACTGTTCTGCCATGATTTTTGAGCATCCGGTTGGGTCCAGTCCAAACCCGGTCAACAAGAATGCGCGTGTAGCCAAAGCGGCAGAAAAGGCGATTGGCCGGTGGCACAAAACGCGCTCCGCCGGTGCTTCCGGCTTGAACGTTTATGCCGGAAAAGAACCAGAACGTCCGGACATCCCCGAAGACGGACCGGTACTGCGGGACCTGCCGCGGCGTGAACGCATTACCCGTGAAATCGTGCAAGACATCCAGCCAAGGGTTATGCGCCTCGCACGCCCGTTCAAGGCAGGCTTCTGGTTTGCGTTGCTGCGCCTGCTGATATGGATTTACGGGATCAGCCGGTATCTTCTGGGAACTGCGTGGGATATCCTTTTGCGGCGCAACTCCATCGAACGCCGCGCGGTCAGGCTCCGCGAAAGCCTGGAGCGGATCGGTGGGACTTTCCTGAAGATTGGCCAACAGGCGTCGATCCGTATTGACCTGATCCCGTACCGTTATTGCGTCGAACTGACCCGCCTTCTCGACAAGGCTGAACCATTCCCCGTCGAACAGGCGATCGCCATTGTTGAGCGCAATACCGGCAAGGAATTGTCGCAGATTTTTGCGGCATTTGATCCCAATCCGATCGGCTCGGCCTCGATTGCATGTGTCTACCAGGCGGTTTTACACACCGGTGAGAAAGTCGCGGTCAAAGTTCGGCGGCCACGCATAGGTGAAACGATGATGGCCGATCTGCGGGTTCTGGGCTGGCTATTCAAATTCATGGAAATGACAACACTGGTCCGTCCCGGTTATACCGGAAATGTTCTGCAGGAATTGCGCGATACATTGCTTGAAGAACTGGATTTCTACAAGGAAGCACGGTTCCAGGAACTATTCCGCGGGAGGGCACGCAAATCCGGCCGTTCCTTCTTCACGGCGCCGCGCGTTTATCCTGAATTTTCTGGCGAGGAGGTTATCGTCGAGGAGTTCATTCCCGGGATCTGGCTGTCGGAATTGATTGCTGCCGTCGAACACGACAACAAACCAGCTATGGATCGGATTCGCGAACTGAACATCGATCCAAAGATCGTTGCCCGCAGGCTACTATGGGCCAGTCACTGGAGCATGTGGGAAAACATATTCTTTCATGCCGATCCGCATCCTGCCAACATTATCGTGCAGGCAGACAATCGGCTGGTATTCATTGATTTCGGGTCGGCAGGCACCCTGACCGAGTCGCGCCGGCTTGCCATGCACGAACTGTTTGCCCGCGAGCGCGAAGAAGACCTTGAGGGTATTTCGCGGGTGGCGCTTACCTTGCTGGAACCGTTGCCTCCGGTGGATACCGAAAAGGTCATTACCGCCATCGAGAAAGTGTTCTGGGACGCGATGATTGCCCAACGCAGCAAGCATTCGCAATGGTGGGAAAAAACCAGCGCCAATCTCTGGCTCGGCTTTTTCAGGGTTACCAGCCAATTCAAGATTCCGATGAGCGTTGATCATGTCCGCATGATCCGTGCAACATTGCTTTACGATACGCTTGCTGCGCGCCTCGATAACCAGATTGACCTTGGCAAACAATACCGCGCCTTCATGAAGGATGCGGGCGACAAGGCGCGAAAGCGGCTGCGCAGGAAGATCAGAATGCGCTTCGAACGAGGCTTTACCGCATCCGACTTCGGCAAATTGGAACGGGTTCTCAAGATGAGCGACCGTGCATTGTTCCTTGCCGAGCGGGTGATGAACCTGCGCACATTCAACTATGGCGCCTTGCTCGGCAAATTCGTCTCAACATTTATTTCGCTGATTTCCCTGGCCATTCAGATGACAATACTGACGGGGACAATCCTGCTTGTGGCCTACGTCCTGCAGATTGCCTCAGGCGCCAGCGATTTCTCGTTTTCTGATACGGTCGGACTGGTCGTTACCAATCCGTGGTATCTCGGCGGTCTGGCTATCGTAACGCTGATCAATATCCGCCGGATGCTGTTCCGCATATCCGATGAGGAGATCAAGTAGGGTTTACCGGCAAAATGCCAGGACACATGACTGTTGATGCACTCTTTGGTGTTAGGAATCCCACGGCAGTTTGTGTCCGCATCAGTCCATTGTCACGGCGATGTTGCCGAAATGGCGTTTCGCCATGAAGGCGGCCTGTGCTTCGGGCAGCTTTTCCAACGGCCAGGTTGCCGCCAAAACCGGCATGATTTCGCCGCGTTCGATATAGCCAGCCAGATCCGCAAAGACATTTTGTGAAGTTACGGTGCAGCCGTGAAATGTCAGATCCCGGAGATAGAGCGTGC
>JAHEGF010000332.1:0-1101 GCA_024645155.1 Phyllobacteriaceae bacterium
AACAGCTTGCACAGGTCATCAGCCAATTCGCGTGAAGCACATTCACAGGAACACTCGCCCCCAATCGTGCCACCTCCGCCAGTCGACGGTCCGGAAGATCCGGATGTATTACTGCCCTGCGGAACCAACGTTCCTTCCTGTCTCATTTTATAGACCATGTCCGCGGGCAAGCCCAGGGAATTGACGATGTCGTCGGTCATTTCCTCAGTGCTTTCCATCACAATCTCGGTGCCTTCATGATTCTGAAACGGGGCAACCGAGGTAAATCGTCCGCTTACCGTACCGCAGGATCGATAGCCCCCCCCCTCGACGGACTCCACTAACGGTGCAACGAAGCTGCCGATCAGAACGATCGGTGAGTACTCCTCGATGGTGACCCGGCCCACCAATCGCGGCATTTGGGTTTCGCCAGAGGGAGTAATGGCACTGCAACTCCTGTTTTTACCAGCCATATTCACTGTAATGGCGGCCCGGTCAAAGCTGCCCTTGTACCCGTAGTCGACCAGCGGCATGGCGATACTGACATCACTGCCGTCAATGGTCTCAAGCGTATCGGCCAAATACTCCATTCGTTGCTGGGAATCGAACATGCTGGTCTGCGCCATAGCCTGCAGGCCGCTCATAACCTGGCCGGCGGCACCGCCTGCGGTATTGGTCTGGCCAGGAATAATGTAGGACCCTGGCATGAGGCTTAAGCCGATCGACAGCTGGGGACCACAAGGCGTGTACTTGAATGGCTCCGGACAATCAGGCAGATTTAATGAGCGGTTGACCTGGGTTGATGCGCTGACATTGGGGTTGAGTGACTGCTTGTCCAGGTTCATTTGCTCCTGAACCATCTTCGAGGTATCGGATTTTTGCCGGGATAAACGCTTGGCATGCCGGTCGTAGCCTGGCTGTTGGGGCTTGGACGCTGATTTGGGTGGCAAAGGGACCGTCGCCCGCGCTGAATTGGTGTTTCCTGGCATCACTGCCGTGAAAGTCAGTTCCCGTTCCTTGGTCAAGCCCGGGTCTTTTGCCACGTTGCTGAATATATACAAGGTCCGTTCTGAACCGTCCTGCGGGAAGTCGCGCCACGCCGCTGTGTACTGTGTCGGCGCA
>JAHEGF010000332.1:1111-1781 GCA_024645155.1 Phyllobacteriaceae bacterium
CCGAACGGCCAATAGAAATAGATTGCAGCAGGCTGAGGTCGTCGTGGCCAGCAATGAATGAAATCTGCACCATGCCCGGGGCACCGGTTGGCTCCACCGACACGCAGGCGCTGGCCAGGCCTTTCATTTTCAGGTTGAAGTCCTGCTTGCCGTTGCTGCTGAGGTCGACCTTTTTGCAGTCCTTGAACAACATACCAGCCCAGTGTTCAATGTTGTCCTCGGCCGGTTTGCCCTGGTAGATGCTGTATGAAGCAGGCCGGAACGCGAAATTGCTGACGAACAGGCCGTACATCTCTTTGAGGCCCAGGTTGAATTTGCCGCGCAAACCCTTGTCCAGCCACCTGACCTCATCAACCCAGTCGGTATTGGTATCAGGCAGGGGAATGTAGAGCAATCCCGGTGCGCCGTCGGATTTCTCGGTCAGCAAAACTTTCCAACCCCCGGGATAGGCGTCAGCGAGAAAACGCCAGAACGAACTGGTGCCGTAGTCCCCCTGGGACATTTGGCCCGCGAATCCGGGAACCGGCAGAACTCCGTCCTGCGGTAACCTTTCTGCGTAAGGCCGGTAACCATGCCGCTTGGACAAGGGGACGAATTTTGTCCCGGGTGTGTAGTACCGGTTTTCCCACAGTTCTTCGGCAATGTCATAGCCGATCGCATCGGGAATGCC
>JAHEGF010000332.1:1791-3375 GCA_024645155.1 Phyllobacteriaceae bacterium
GACATAACCGGTTTGATCGGGAGAATGGGGTGTTCGACATGATCGCGTGCATCATTTCATGCGCAACGGTCTGGTGCCCGGTCTCGGTTAAATTGCCATTGGCATCAAAAGACTTGCCGCGGTTCATGATCATGATCCGGGTTCGATAGGGGACACCCTGGCATGGGCCGACATACAGACCCGATGCCACATCGTTCGGGTCTTTAGGATTTGCGCCACACATGCTCCAACCGACCGCGTTATTGATATTGCCTGCGATATTGGCGACGATGCCCGGAGGAATGTGATCCACCACCCAATTCCAAAGACGTTGATCCTCCTCGTAATCACACAGGTAAACGCGATAAGCCCGGCCCTCCTCGGTGTCGATCAGTGGTTCGAGATCGGGTGGGGGAAACCCCCGGCGCTTGTACCAGGATGCAGCCTCGCTGAACGCGCGCTCGATTTCTGCAATGACTGCATCTGACGGCTTATCATATAGATCCTCGAACTCAATCCAGTCATAGCTGCCGAATATTTCGTGCATGACGCTACCGGTGTACGGATTGCCGACAAAGACCTTGAAGCGCGTGGTTGGCCAGGTATTTTCAGCCGCCGAGGCGATCATGGCGTTGGCCAGAAGAGTGATCAGGACTAATGCGAGCAGGAATGGACGCAGCGCGGCAGTTCTTTTTGTTTGGTGAGCCAAGTTGTCTTTCCTCATTTCGCGCAGGCGCTTTTGGATTCTCCAAGTTTAAAGTGCAGCTCTTGAAAGTATAGTCCAAACGGTATTGGCAACTTAACGGTTCTGGCAAGTTAATCCTCAGAGCTGAAGCAATTCCGATCGAATCTCTTCAAGCAACCGCCCTTCCCCATTCTGTAAACGCACTCACCCTGAGATACCTATAATATTGGGCCCTGACGAGATGCCGTCCCAGGTTGAATAGATTATGGACGGCAGCATGCGCACTTACGAATCTTTCAGCCTACCGAATTGATTTGAACTTGCGCATCCCTCGCTCCCTGACACGGGTAGCCTCGTGAGATTGCTCAGCTCGATTATTTGCATACTGTTGAGCACTTTGGATCGTCTCAGGCATCAGCTCTCGGTGAGCAACACCACAACTGCGCAACTTATCCGTAACGATCTCCCTGGGTTCACAGCCATGTGTGCGCAATAGGCGCTTGAAGAAACGCTTGGCTGCTCCGCCGTCGCGGCGCGCCTGCAGCAAGACGTCAACCACTTCACAGTACTGGTTCACAGCCCGCCATAGGTAATGCTGTTTGCCATTTATCTTCACGAACACTTCATCAATGAAGAAGGTGTCACCATAGCCTCGGTGCCTTCTCTTCAAGCGGCGGGTATAAATCGCACCGAATTTGATGCACCAGAGGCGAATCGCTTCTCTGCTGACAGTGATGCCTCTCTGCGCTAGCAGATCCTCGATATCGCGGTGACTGAGATTAAATCTGAAGTAAAAAAGCCAGACTGCGTAACTGATGATATCTGGCGGGAATCGGTGGCGCTGGTAGGTATTCATGCCACGATTATATCAATTGGGACCACTTAACTTGCCAGCAACCTTTTTTGGTCTAATATCGGCA
>JAHEGF010000333.1 GCA_024645155.1 Phyllobacteriaceae bacterium
ATCTTATTCTGTTCGCAGCGATTCTGCTGATGGAAACACTCTTCTTCTCCGGACCTGCGGTTAAGGAGATGTCGTACAGCAAATTTCGCGATTTGCTGCAGCAAGATAAAATTGAGCAGGTGGTCATTGAACCCCACAAAATTTTCGGTATGTTGAAAGCCCCGCAAAATCATCAGAAATCAGAAGCGGCTGTTAAAAAAGAGACCCCGATCACCGTGCCCCGCAAAAAAACGCCTTGGCATCTTAACCTCAACCGGTTGTCTAAAGAGGCCAGAGCCCAGATCAAACGACAGTTTACCGTGGTCAGACTCGAAGATCCCCATCTTCTCCAGGATCTGCAGGCCCACGGGGTTGACTACCGGGGCAAAATCGAGTCCGACTGGCTGGGACATTTCTTTACCAACTGGATCATTCCGCTTGGCATCATGTTTTTGATTTGGGGCTGGCTGATTCGTAAAATGGGTCAAGGCCCCAACTTCTTGAATCTCGGCAAGAACAAGGCCAAAATCTATGAAGTCGATCCGTCTCTCAAGGTCACATTTGACGATGTGGCCGGCGTCGATGAAGCCGTCGAAGAAGTCTTGGAAGTCGTGGCCTTCCTGAAAGAACCCGATCGCTACACCCGGCTGGGCGCCAAACTGCCCAAGGGAATTCTGCTGGTGGGACCTCCGGGAACCGGGAAAACCCTTCTGGCACGGGCAGTGGCCGGGGAAGCCGGTGTCCCCTTCTTCAACTTGAGCGGCTCGGATTTTGTGGAAATGTTCGTCGGATTGGGTGCCGCCCGGGTTCGCGATCTGTTCAAGGAAGCCAAAACCAAAGCCCCCTGTATCATTTTTATTGACGAACTGGACGCGGTCGGAAAAAGTCGCGGCCAGGCCCACTTTCCCGGCAGCAACGACGAACGGGAAAACACCCTGAATCAGCTGCTCACCGAAATGGACGGCTTCGATCCCCAGTCCGGAATCATTATCATGGGGGCCACCAACCGTCCTGAGGTCCTCGATCCGGCTCTTCTGCGACCCGGGCGCTTCGATCGCCAAATTCTCGTGGACCGACCGGACTTAACCGGCCGGGTGCAGATTTTCAAGGTCCACACTCGGAGTCTGACCCTGAGCCTGGATGTCGACTTGCGGAAATTGGCCGGTGAGACACCGGGCTTTGCGGGTGCTGAAATCGCCAACGTCTGTAATGAAGCCGCGCTTCTGGCTTCACGCCGAAACCATGACAACGTCTTGCAGGCAGATTTCCAGGATGCAATCGAACGCGTCATCGCCGGCCTGGAGAAGAAAAACAAGCTCATCAATCCCCACGAACGCGAAGTGGTTGCCTACCACGAGTCCGGCCATGCCATCGTGGGTCATTTAACCCCGGGGGCCGACCCGGTTCAAAAGGTCTCCATCGTCCCGCGCGGAATCGGGGCCTTGGGCTACACCATGCAATCCCCTCTGGAAGACCGGTTCCTCATGTCCCGTTCCGAACTGCTGGGCAAAATCCAGGGCCTTTTGGGGGGACGCGCAGCCGAGGACCTCGTGTTTGGGGAGGTCTCGACCGGAGCGTCAAATGACCTGGAAAAAGTATCCAAGATCGCCCGCAACATGATCGTCGTTTACGGTATGAGCCGCCAGGCCCCGAACATGTCATTAGTCGACAGCACCCGGCAGTCCTTCCTGGGCCAGGAAGCGGCGGTGGTCAACCATTCCGAGAAATTAGAAGAGCTTATCGACGGCGAGGTCCAGGACATCGTAGAAAGCTGCTATAAGGAGGCCAAACAAGTATTGGCCGACCACTACGACAAACTCAAATACATGGCCGGACAGCTGCTCCAACGCGAAAAAATCGATGAGAGCGACATTGTCGCCATTCTGGGGCCTCGCCCTGAGCAAAAGAAGCGCTCGCGCTCAGAGGTCAAGGAAGCCAAGCATCCGACCCCGGAAAATCCCGCTCATATTTCACCTCAAAACACCGTGGTCTGACTCCATTGGCCCGTGCAGGCGAGCATTCGGCGGCTTGCAAGGTTGTTCCGGATTCCCGCCTGCACGGACTCGACATTATTCTTTTCAAGCCGACAAAATCGGTCGGTCTGTATATTATTGGCCGAATTGAAGAGTCCGTTTAACTTCCACCTCTTTTCCATCTACACCAATCCATGTCCCTGTAGGATAAATATCGACAGAATTCATCTCACGATTCCTACTTTAGAATCAGACCGAAACCGATACCGCGATAATGCTTGCGGCACTATTATCGGTTCGCAGACCAAATTTAACAATCGTTTATATCACATCAACTCCTAACACAGGAGGAATGGACCATGTTTAAGAAACTGTTATGCCGGCAATCGGCGGTCGCGGCCTTTTTGGTGCTGTTTCTCGCCATCTTGATTGCCGCGGTTCCGGTTATGGCCGCCGAACAACCGTATCCGCCCGGGGCACCACCGTCGTTTGCCGACCTCGCGGCCAAGGTTAAGAATTCGGTTGTGAACATCTCTACCACGCAGGTCGTGGAGAAAAACCCGAAATTTGTTCACGTCGAACAGATCTGCGTATCCTTCTTCGCCGATTCACGTTTGCCTTCCACTTCGTTGATGGCCGCCGCAGCGGCAATCAACGACAAATGTGTCAGGCCCTGAGGGAAATTGCCCAGCATATGACGGCTGCGCGGATCATATTCTTCCGAAAAGATGGTCAGATCGTTGCCTGTCTTAAGGACGGTTTTGAAAACGGCGTGGGCCTCGTCGAGTCGTCCCTGATATGCCAGGCACTCGGCCAGCCAGAACGAACAGCAGCAAAACACCCCCTCATCACCCTGCAGTCCATCACCATCTGAAGCATACCGGCGCAGTAGACCGTCATCTTCCAGCTCTTTTTTCACCGCATCGGTCGTTCGGATCATGCGTTCGTCCCGATAATCGATAATTCCGGTCGTGGGCAGAAGCAGCAAGGCCGCGTCCATCAGTGGATAATTGAATGCTTGAATGAAGACACCGCGCTGATCGTCGTAGCCCCGTTCCTCAATAGCGCGACGTATCCTGCCTCTTTCCTCTTGCCAAGCATCGAGTGGTGCAGCTCGGCCCAGATCCTGAGACAGGCGTATACCGCGATCCAATGCAGACCAGCACATGGCCTTGGAGTGGACAAAGTGCCGCGGTGCGCCCCGCATCTCCCAGATACCCTGATCGGGGTAATTCCAGTTTCTGGCAGCCCTATCGACGAGACTCATCAGAAATTCCCAGTAATCATCATCAGGGGAACACCCCTGCTGATGCCAGAGCCAGGCCAGTCCCAGCAGTTCACCATACACATCCAACTGACGCTGGCCTTCGGCGGCATTGCCGATCCGCACGGGTCTAGACTGGCGGTAACCCTCGAGATAT
>JAHEGF010000098.1 GCA_024645155.1 Phyllobacteriaceae bacterium
ACTGCGGCAATGAATGCCATGATGAAACCGGCTGCGATGATCGGCAGATCGGCGGCTGACAATATATCGCGGTTTTTGTAAAGATCGTAGGCAAAGGCGCCGGTCATGGTCGGCATTGCAAGAAAGAAGGAAAATTCTGCCGCCGAGCGCTTGTCGGCACCCATCAGCAGGGCGCCAACGATTGTCGAACCGGAACGCGATGTTCCCGGTATCATCGCCAGGCACTGGAACAGGCCGATCGCAAGGCACAGCGGTAAAGGATATTCCATTGCATCGTGGTACCGCGGATTGAGCGGTACGCGGTCAATCCACAACAGGATGACACCGCCGATAATCAGCATGATACAGATCAGCATGGGTGTTTCGAAAAGCACCGACTTGATAAAACCATGCGCCAGGGCACCGACCACCGCAGCCGGCAGGAACGCGATCAGGATTCCGATTACGAAACGCTGGGTTCGCCGGTCGTGCCAGACGTCGCGGGCGATTTGCCAAAGGCGGTAGAAATAGACCGTGACGATGGCAAGTATGGCTCCGAGTTGAATCAGGATCTCGAACGACTTGCCGGTTGATCTGAATCCCGAGAAATGACCGGCTAGCAGGATGTGTCCTGTCGACGAGACCGGAATGAATTCGGTCAGGCCCTCGATCAATCCGAGAATGAGCGCACCGGCGATTGTCTGGTCTTCCATGGCCGTCCCGATCATGATTGCGTCGCGCTGGCAGCCACCGCCGACTCAGGCTTCTGGCGTGTGTAACGTTGCTCGTGGAAATTTACCAGCCTGTGCCTTGCGGATGACCAGAAGGCTTGCCAATAAGGAACACCGGCCCCGGTACCAACGGTTGGTTTTCCGGATACCGTAGGAAGAAGACATGCTGACCCTGTTTCATCATCCGCTGCTCGCAGGCTGCCGTTTCGCCCGACTGATCTTTGGAGAGTTCGGCGAGGAAATTAGCTTGATCGAGGAACAGCCCTGGTCCCGCGGCAAGGAGCTGTTGCAGCTCAATCCGGCAGGCACGTTGCCGGTACTGCTTGCCGAGGGCGACATGCCGATTTCCGGCGCACAGGTAATTGCCGAGTATCTCGATGAAACCCGAGGCATCATGATGCGCGAGCGCCGTCTGCTGGCCGACGATCCGCAAGCACGGGCAGAAATCAGGCGGTTGGTCGACTGGTATCTCGTCAAGCTCGACAACGACGTAACACGCCATCTGGTGCGCGAACGCGTTTTCAAGCTTCACATGCCCGGCGCTAAAGGCGGTGGCGCTCCCGATTCCGCCGCAATCCGGGCGGCACGCACCAATATCACCCAGCACATGAAGTATACGGCATGGCTTGTGTCGTCCAGGAACTGGCTTGCCGGCGACAAGCTTTCCTACGCCGACATTGCCGCCGGTGCCGCGCTATCGATCATGGACTATCTGGGCGAGATCGACTGGCAGGCAAATCCCGTTGTCCGCGACTGGTACAGCCGGATGAAGTCGAGGCCGTCGTTCCGGCCGTTGCTGGCGGACCGGACACGCGGACTGGCGCCGCCCGCCCACTACGCCAATCTGGATTTTTGATGGCGCGCAAAACGAGCCTGCATGATCCGGTAATGTGGCGCCGCCAGCTGCAGGAAGATGCAACCAGGCTTGGTTTTTCTGCCATGGCGATAACGCGGCACGACGCAATTCCGGTTGCGGCAGAGCGGCTGGCCGAATTCATTTCCGCCGGGCACCATGGCACGATGACATGGATGGCTGACACGATCGAACGCCGGTCGAAACCCGGCAACTTGTGGCCCGATGTCCGCAGTATCATCGTTTTGGCGATGAACTATGGCCCGCATTCCGACCCGCTTGCCGTTGTCGGCAAGCCGAAATGCGGCGCCATTTCTGTCTATGCGCGAAATCGCGACTACCACGACATAATTAAGGGGCGCCTCAAGGAGATCGCCCAGCGTTTTGCCGCTGCAAGCGGTGCGGAAGTGAAGGTTTTCGTCGACACCGCCCCGGTCATGGAAAAGCCGCTGGCCGCCGCCGCTGGCATAGGCTGGCAGGGCAAACACACCAATCTCGTCAGCCGCAAGGACGGTTCCTGGCTGTTTCTCGGCTCCATATTTTCGACCGTTGACCTTCCGGCCGATGAGCCGGAGACGGATCATTGCGGTACGTGCAGGGCCTGTCTTGACATTTGCCCGACGGACGCATTTCCCGCTCCCTACAGGCTCGATGCGCGGCGCTGCATTTCCTATCTTACCATTGAGCACAAGACGGCGATTCCCGTTGAATTTCGCGTGGCGATGGGTAACCGCATATTCGGATGCGATGACTGCCTGGCCATATGTCCATGGAACAAGTTTGCCGCTTCTTCAAAAGAAGCGAAATTGCAGGCCAGGCCCGATCTCGATGAGCCGGATCTTGCCATGCTTCTCGGCCTCGACGACACTGCATTCCGCGCACTGTTTTCCGGATCGCCGGTCAAGCGGATCGGGCGCAACCGGTTCATGCGCAATGTTCTGATTGCCGCCGGAAACTCGGCACAATCCGGCCTTGCCGGCCTGTGCACCGCTCATCTGAGCGACCCCGATCCGTTGGTGCGCGGCGCAGCCGTTTGGGCGCTGGCGCACCTGTTGCCGGCCACCGATTTTGATGCCCTCCGCAATGCAAATCTGGCGGGGGAAAAAGACAACACCGTCAGGCAGGAGTGGGATGCCTTAAAAGGGGATTGGCAATGAACCGGCAAATCATGATCATCGGCGCCGGATACTCCGGCAAGGCATTTGTCCGTCTGGTCGCCGATTCGGCCGAATGGATTGGCGGCACAACAAGGTCCGACGAACACATGGATGTCTTGCGCACAACCGGCATCGAGCCGTTTCTATTCGACGGAAAGGAATTTTCAGAGCAGTTACGTGATGCTCTGAAAAGAACAACACATCTTGTAGCCAGTGCCGGGCCCGATGATGGCGGCGATCCGTTTCTTCGCTGTCTCGATGGCCGTTTGACGGATCTTCTACCGGACTTGCGCTGGTGCGGCTATCTCTCGACAGTTGGTGTCTACGGCAATCATGACGGCGATTGGGTCGATGAAAACAGCGAATGCCGCCCGGTTTCGAAACGATCGCGGCAGCGCGTGGCAGCAGAAGAATCGTGGCAGCGCGCTGCCGGCAAATGCAATATCCCGCTGGCGATCCTTCGCCTGTCGGGAATTTATGGCCCGGGCCGCAATGCTTGTGTCAATTTGGCTAACGGCACCGCAAAACGACTGGTCAAACCGGGCCAGGTTTTCAACCGTATCCATGTCGCCGACATAGCTGGCGCGCTGGATTTTCTGTCCGCTGGCACGCATCACGGAGTTTTCAACGTTACCGATGAAGAGCCTGCCCCGCCGCAGGATGTTGTCACTTATGCCGCAGGCCGGATGGGTGTCGAACCGCCACCCGAGGTCGCATTTGCCGATGCAGAATTGTCGCCCATGGCGCGGTCTTTTTATGGCGAAAACAAACGCGTTTCCAATGCGAAGATCAGGAAACTCGGATACCGGTTCCGCTATCCCGATTATCGCAAGGCTTTCAGCGAGATGTGCGAGAATGGAAACTGGGCAGACCCGGAATGCTGACTGCCGGCAGATCATCCTGGTTCTCGCCTCATTGATTCCGCCATGGTATGATTCGCCTGCGATCGAAAACTGCAGGAGACGTGGATGAGACGTTACCTTGCCCGTATGACAAGGGTTCTGGCGCTAGCTTTATGTGGGGTCGTCGGCCTCGCCCAAGGCGATGACGGTGTCCGTGCCGAGACGCTTGCCAAGAACCTTTTCGGATCAAAAGACCTGCCGGCGGCAACGGCGCCACAGGCGCACGGATTTTACAGCAAGGGCTGCTTTGCGGGCGGTGTCGCGATTGCCGCCGATGGCCCGAACTGGCAGGCAATGCGGCTGTCGCGCAACCGGCGCTGGGGGCATCCCGACCTGATCCACCTTGTTGAACGCCTGTCACGCGATGCGGTTGCAGACGGCTGGCCGGGCTTGTTGATCGGCGACATTTCGCAGCCACGCGGCGGACCGATGTTGTCGGGACATGCATCACACCAGCTTGGCCTTGACGCCGATATCTGGCTGACGCCAATGCCGAACCGCCGCATGTCGAGGCGCGAACGCGAAAACAAGAGCGCCACCTCGATGCTCAAGAACAACTCGCTTTATGTCGACGACCGCGTCTGGACACGTGCCCACGAGGCCGTGTTGAAGCGTGCGGCAAGCTATCGGCAGGTGGAACGCATCCTTGTGCATCCGGGCATCAAGAAGAAGCTGTGCGACACGGTGACCGGCGATCGCTCGTGGTTACAGAAAATACGTCCATTTTGGGGGCATTATTATCATTTTCATCTACGCATCGGTTGCCCTGCCGGTTCCACTGGCTGCAAACGCCAGGCAGCGACGCCTGCGGGCGACGGGTGCGGCAAACCCCTGGCCTGGTGGTTTACCGACGAACCCTGGCGCAAACCCACCGGCCCTGCCAAACCGAAAGCGCGCGATATCATGACGATGGCAAGCCTTCCGGCCGCCTGCCGCGCCGTTTTGTCTGCACCCGGACCGAGATCGGAATCGGTCGTTACCGTGACCGGCAACGGATCCTTCTCAGCCGCCTCTTCGGCACCTGTGAGTGCTTTCGCGCCGACACCGGACCGTAAGATTCCGGTACCGTTTTCGCGTCCGTCACGCTAATCGACCGGCAACCGTCATGATTCTGCGCAACTTTGCTTGACTTTTTTGCATTATTGGCAAATTAAAACGATTAAATTGATAAGACAGGCTATTTGGTGGCGAAATGCGGGTTTCCGTATACGGTCAGGCAATCGGCAGGAAAAGACCAGGCAATGGCGAAGGCAACCGAAGTCGACAGCGTTTTCAAGTTCCCGGTACTGATTGGCGATATCGGTGGCACCAATGCCCGCTTTGCGCTTCTTGTCGATGCATTTGCCGAACCGAAAATATTCCCGATCGTGCAGACCGCGGATTTCGCCAGCCTCGATGACGCCATTCAGACAGCGGTGCTTGACACGACTTCCGTGCAGCCGAAATCAGCAATCTTTGCAATTGCCGGTCCCGTCGGAGGTAATGAAATCCGCCTGACCAACAACAACTGGGCGGTTAGGCCCGAATTCCTTGCAAAGACCTTCGCCCTGACCGACATCGTTGTTCTCAACGATTTTGTCGCGCAGGCGCTGGCAGTTGTTGCTCTCGACGGCGAGAACATGGAAAATGTTGGTGGCGGAAAAAGCGTCGAACACGCCTGCCGGGTCGTTCTGGGACCGGGTACCGGTCTTGGAATTGCCGCACTCGTTCATTCGCGCCACACCTGGACGCCGTTGCCGGGCGAAGGCGGTCATATCGATGTTGGTCCGCAAACACCCCGCGACTACCAGGTATTCCCGCACATCGCCAAAATAGGTGGGCGGGTTTCGGCTGAACAGATGCTGTGCGGGCGCGGCCTGGTCAACCTCTACCGTGCTGTGTGCACTGCCGACAGCATCAGCCCGGAATATTCCACGGCGACGGAAATAACCGCTTCCGCGCTCAAGAAGGACGATCCGGCTGCAACCGAGACGCTCTCGCTTTTCCTGACAGTGCTCGGGCGTATTGCCGGCGACATGGCACTGGTGTTCATGGCCCGCGGCGGCGTGTTCCTGACCGGTGGAATCATCCAGAAGATCATGCCCCTGCTGCATGACGGCACCTTTCGCGCCGCGTTTGACAACAAGGCACCCCACAGCGCGCTGTTGTCCTCAATCCCCGTTTACGCCATCACCGATCCTTTGGCATCGCTGGCCGGCTTGTCGGCGTTCGCGCGCACACCGGCCCGCTTTGGCGATGCCGGGGATACCAGGCGCTGGCGCTTTTCCCGATAGAACCGGGGCCGTTTTTCAGCGAATGCATGTTCGTTGAATGGTAGAGCTTCTATCGCGGAGCGAAAACGTCTATGTACGTGCCGCGCCGGGTATCCGGCAGTCACAGAAACCGCTGACAAGAACCGGAATGCCGTGCCGTCACAATCGGAAATCACCACCAGAATCGACACCTCGACGGTGCTGGCGCTGTACAAGCGTATTTTCGCTGAAAACGGCAGGGAATTTCTGGGAACCTATGCGTTGGCCGGAATGTTTCTCGTGCTCATGGCTTTGGCAACCGCATTCAGCGCGTGGATCATGCGCGACATCATTGACGAGATTTTCTACAAGGGGCGTACCGATCTGATACTCCTCATTTCCTTTTCGGTCGCGGCTGCCTTCATGATCCGCGGCCTGTCGAATTACGGTCAGGCCGTGCTGCTGGCAAAAGTAGGCAACAATCTGATCGCGCGTTACCAGGAACGGATTTTCAGCCATCTGCTCAAGCTCGATATCGGATTTTTTACCAGTTCGCGCTCGGGCGAGCTGGCTGCCCGCATAAGCCAGGCAGTGGTTGGCATCCGCGATCTCCTCTCTTTGACCCTCAGCGCCATTGCCCGCGATCTTGTAGCACTGGTCAGCCTCCTCGGGGTCATGATTGTCATGGACCCGGTCCTGTCGGCGATTGCCCTGGTGATCGGGCCGCCTTTGGCCTTTGCCGTCAACGCCATCATGAAACGCGTCCGCGGCGTTGCCCGCCAGCAGCTGCTTTTGAACGCGCGCCTGACCGGCGCCTTTCAGGAAACGATCCAGGGCATATCGGTGGTCAAGGCGTACACCATGGAAAGGCAGCTTGAAGACACCATCGGGCATCTGATCGAACGCGTTGAAGAACGCTCAAACAAGATTGCGCGCGTTTCGGAGCGGGTGTCGCCGGTCGCCGAAACGCTTGCCGGCATCGCTGTTGCAGCGGTTGTCGGCTATGGCGGTTACCGGTCGACGCTCGGTGGTCAGCCGCCCGGAACGATGTTTGCTTTTGTGACCGCCTTGATGCTCGCTTATGACCCGGCCCGCAGGCTGGCGCGGACCCAGGTCATGCTGGAAAGGACGCTGGTCAATGCGCGCCTGATTTACGAGATTCTCGATACCGAACCCCGCCAGCGCGATGCCGATAACGCAACGGCACTGACCGTCACCAAAGGCGCCGTACAATTTGACGACGTGTCGTTTTCCTACGGCCAGGACGTTCCGGTTGTCCAAAATGTCACGTTCAAGGCCGAGGCGGGAAAAACCACCGCGATTGTGGGTGCGTCAGGAGCAGGCAAGTCGACCCTGATTGCGCTGCTGGAGCGATTCTGGGATGTCGAAAGTGGGCGGATAACCATTGACGGGCTGGATATCGCCGGTGTGACGAAGGAGTCGCTGCGCCGTTCGGTCGCCTATGTTTCGCAAACACCCTACCTGTTTGAAGGCACGATCGGTGACAATATCCGGTATGGCCGGCCCGAAGCCGGCGACAGCGAGATTGAAAATGCCGCACGCCTCGCCCAGGCAGACGAGTTTATCCGCCAGCAACCGGACGGCTATGACACGCTGGTCGGTGAAAACGGCGTGACGCTGTCCGGTGGTCAGCGTCAGCGCATTTCGATTGCGCGTGCCATTTTGCGCGATACGCCCATCCTCCTTCTCGACGAAGCCACTTCGGCACTGGACAATGAATCGGAGACACGCGTGCAAAAGGCGCTTGACCAGGTCATGAAGGGCCGCACGACCATTGTCATCGCACACCGACTTTCGACAATCGTCAACGCCGACAAGATCGTGGTTCTAGAGGACGGCCGGGTAGTGGAACAGGGCCGTCACGCCACGCTGATCAAACGCCGGAACGGGATCTATGCCCGGTTTCACCGTGCCCAGACTTCGCGCGGTACCGGCATGCCGCAGCCAACAACGGGGAAGGGACGCTCAAAACGTATCCCGAACAAAAAATGACGAAAATGAAACTGGTTGTAATGGGTGCAGCCGGACGGATGGGCCAATCCCTTGTCCGCGCAATTGCCGAAGTGACGGACGCCGAACTGTGCGGGGCCGTCGAACGCCCCGATTCACCGCATCTGGGCGAAGACGCCGGCACGCTGGCTGGGACCGGCGCGAGCGGTGTTGTCATTGGCGACGATCCGCTGGTTGCGATTGCCGCAGCTGATGGTGTGCTCGACTTTACGTCGCCCGACAATTCGGTCACGGTCGCAAGCTATGCGGCCCAGGCCCGTGTCGTTCACATCCTTGGTACCACCGGTCTTGATATTCAGCATGACAAGGCAATAACGGCTGCGGCCCGCCACGCGACAATCGTCAAATCCGGCAACATGAGCCTCGGCGTCAACCTGCTCGCGGTACTGGTGGAAAATGCGGCCCGCGCACTGGAAGCCGCTGATTTCGATATCGAGGTGCTAGAGATGCATCACCGCCATAAGGTCGATGCCCCGTCAGGAACGGCGCTTTTGCTGGGCCAGGCCGCAGCCACCGGACGCGGCATCAAACTTGCGGACAATTCCGTTCGCATGCGTGACGGGCATACCGGTCCGCGCGCAGAGGGCACCATCGGTTTTGCCACGCTTCGCGGCGGCTCGGTTGTCGGCGAACATTCGGTCATCCTCGCCGGCACCGGTGAAAAGATCACGCTGTCCCACAGCGCCGGTGACCGCTCTATCTTTGCCCGCGGTGCGGTGCGCGCCGCTTTGTGGGCCAATGGGCGGAAGCCGGGCATTTATTCGATGCGCGATGTCCTCGGGCTCGCGTGAACGTTTTGCCACCTGAAAGGAAACACCATGTCGGGAACGCTCATCCTGGTCCGTCACGGACAGAGCGAATGGAACTTGAAAAACCTTTTTACCGGGTGGCGCGATGCCGACCTGACCGAAAAGGGACACGCCGAGGCGAAGGCGGCGGGCGCCTTGCTCAATGAACGCGGTTACCGGTTTGACATCGCCTTTACTTCGGTATTGCAGCGCGCCGAAAAAACCTGTCAGCACATCCTCGATGCGGTCGGCCAGCCGGATCTCGAGACAATTCACGACCAGGCGCTCAATGAACGCGACTACGGAGACCTGGCTGGCCTCAACAAGGATGATGCGCGCAAGAAATGGGGCGATGAACAGGTGCATATCTGGCGCCGCTCCTATGATGTTCCGCCGCCGGGGGGCGAGAGCCTGCGCGATACCGGCGCCCGTGTCTGGCCCTTTTACATGGGCAGGATCCTGCCCCATGTGTTGCGCGGCGAGACCGTGCTGGTCGCTGCCCACGGCAATTCCCTGCGCTCGCTGATCATGGCGCTTGATGGCCTGACGGGTGACCAGGTTGTCAAGGTGGAACTGGCAACCGGAGTGCCGGTTATCTACAGGCTGAACGCCGATTCGACGGTCGCCAGCAAGGAGATCGTGGAAGTGTGAACGATGTTGGCGTTTTCGCGTGGCGGATTTGCTGCCGTTACCGAGAAACGCGTTGACACATAGGCGGGGCAGCCGTAAACGGTTCGGCGCTTGCCCAGGTGGCGGAATTGGTAGACGCGCCAGCTTCAGGTGCTGGTACTCGCAAGGGTGTGGAGGTTCGAGTCCTCTCCTGGGCACCAAGATATCTTCGCATTGCATACCAAGCCGCGGAATTTCAAGGGCTTTTTCCTTATTCTCCTACCCATAGATAACAATTGCATACCCCCAAAGGCCTTGTCCGATCTGCAAATCAGGAAGGCAAGACAACGCGATAAGCCATACCAGATGGCTGACAGATTGGGGCTGTCCTGCAGATACATCCCAGCGGGTCCCAACTGTGGCGGATGAAATAACGGATTCTCGGAAAGGAGAAACTCCTTGCCCTGGGCGCGTATCCTGTCGTGTCGCTTAAAGACGCGCGCAAGAACCGCTGGTACATTGATGATTTGGCAAAGCCGATCCACAACCGCCGGATCTCCCAGATAACAGCCGCAGAACTGTTGCGCCTGCTGAAGCCGATCGAAAAACGCAGCAGGCGTGAGACGGCCAAGAAACTCTGCGCTGCCATTTCCGCGATCTTTCGACTGGCCATGGTCACCATGCGTGCGCCTGCCGACCCGTCAGCTGCCCTTAAGGATGTGCTTTTACCTCCCAAGGTAACCGGCCGGGCGGCAATCACCGACGAAAAAGAATTCGGAGAGCTGTTACGCCGCCTGGTCGATTATTCTGAATCGCCGGTCATCCCAGCGGCAATGAAGTTTCAAGTCCTTGCCTGTTCACGTCCAGGAGAGGTGCGCGTGCTCCCCACATAGCTTTGCGTGCCGAGGTGTACTGGCCGCAGGCCAGTTTTGATGCCATCGCGGAATTCAAGCCCGGAAATGCTCCGGCGCCCGAAACAGGGACCGTTCTCGGTACCCTTCCGGGAAATTTCAATCCGTGTGGCAAGGCGAAACTCAAAACAAATATTGACGCCGCGGAAAATCCGGGCGGCACATCGTATACCTACAGCAGGGAAGGCGGCGATGTGCCATTGACCTTTGAGATGAAAGGCGATTGGACGATTAAGGCCGGCACCTCGCGCCGAAACAAGGCATGCGGAGCTGCCTTCATCTGAGTTTCCGGGTGCTGCCGCGAACAATGAGGTCGACATCAACCAACTCGAAACCAACATTCTGTGTTTCATGTTCGCCATTCAACCGGCGCAAAAGTAATGCTCCCGCTTTGCGGCCTAGAGTGAGCCTGTCTTGGCGAATCGTGGTCAGCGTAGGCAAATAATACTCGGCAAGTTCGACGTCGTCGAAGCCGACAACTGACATGTTGTCCGGCACCTTGATGCCTGCGCGATGCAGGCCGGCGATCAGACCAAAGGCCATTTCATCTGAAGCACAGAAGATGGCGCTTGGCCATTCGCTACGCGGCATGCCAAGGATCTGCCCTGCAGCGTTCCTACCGGAGCGCAACGAAAAATCTCCCTGAATGACCAATTCGGGTGGTGCCGGCAGGCCGAGTTGGGCCAACTCTGCGAGAACAGCGTCGCGGCGGACGACAGTCAGTATGTTGTCAGCCGGGCCGGTTAAATGAGCGATTCGCCGATGACCGAGATCGTAAAGGTGCTGCACAGCCAGTTGCGCACCCTTGAAATTGTCGGAACGAACCGATGGCGCGGCCGCCGCAGCGTTCCATTCGCAGGCATAGATGATCGGCGGCAGCCTGCTGATCTGATGCTGGGTCGACGCCAAAAGCGCCTGCAAAGATCCGTCGAGC
>JAHEGF010000334.1 GCA_024645155.1 Phyllobacteriaceae bacterium
TTCCTCGAATTTTGCCGACAGGCTCTGACTGCCGCACATGGACTGGATCCACGTATTGCCAATAACATGCGCCAGCCGGGTGTGACCCGACATCAGATAGCGGTCGGTATCCATGGCGCGGCGACGGCGCCCGGGCAGCTTTTCCGGTGACTTGTTGCGAGGATACTTGCCACCGCGAAGACCACCGCGCTGGTGACCGCCGGCTCGGCCGATCATCTGGCCCGGCCTGCCGCCGGCGCCACAGGTAATGCCAAGTGCTGAAATCGCATTGGTGTTGCCGGTGTTGTTCGACCAATAGAAGCCCTTCTCGATCATGAAGGAGGCCTTGGGCCGTGACCCGTCATCACGCGGCTTGGCCAGCCATTCCGCTGCCGTGTAGATTTTCGCGACGTCGATCTGGGCAATCTCCGCAGCCTTTTCCGGAACCGCGTAATCCTGCTCCAGCAGCCACTTTGTCCAGTCTTCAAACCCACCGGTCTGGAACTTGCCCCACGTGGTGCGCCACTGCCATGGCGTGTTGCGTGTACCCTGGCCAAATCCCGAGGAGCTCTCGGACTTGTTGTTGACCCAGTTCTTGATCCACTCTTCGTCCTGCCAGCCGTTTTCGACAATGACCCGTGCAATGGCCAGTACGACAGGCAAATCGGTACCGGGCAGCAGGTCAATCCACATGCCGCCATTCTTTACCGCATAGGCAATGCCGGCGGTATTGCGCGGGCCAAGGAAGATGGTTTTCTGGCCACCCTGGATCGCCGGCATGATCCAGTCGGTAAACAGGATGGTTTTTGATTCATACGGATCGGTTCCGCAGATCATCAGCGTATCGGCGTCGCGCCAGTCCTCGTAGGATGGTCCGAAATTGTCGAAACCGGCATCACGGAACCCCGGTGTCGAGGTGACATCGGATGGTGTGTCATGGAATGTGAAATTGGCGGTCGAGATATGCCTCAGCGCATACTTGGTGATGGCATAGGTGTTTTCCATGTAGCCGTAGGAAAAGGTTTTCACACAATAGGCATTGGCACCGTGTTTTTCGATAACGTGCTTGCCGACTTCGGCCGCGATATCAAGCGCGAAATCCCAT
This sequence comes from Phyllobacteriaceae bacterium, assembly GCA_024645155.1. Classification (GTDB taxonomy): domain Bacteria; phylum Pseudomonadota; class Alphaproteobacteria; order Rhizobiales; family Rhizobiaceae; genus JAHEGF01. The sequence goes on from JAHEGF010000334.1 coordinate 1,085, forward strand.
GGCACCGGCATCAGCACGCCGAACATGCGGATCATCGGCGACTTCAGCCTGTCGCGGGTCGGTGTCTGCGGATTGTAGACTTTCTGCGCAATGGCGCCGCCGCGGATCGACGAGTTGCCATTGATGTTGACGTGCTTGGCGTCCTTGTCCGGGATAATGATGACGTGGTGCGGTTCGTTTTCGTGGAGCACGACATTGTACTGGTTCGGTGCAACCCATGGTCCGAGAATTTCAACCGGGAAATCGACACCAAATGCGTTCTGCTCCGCCTTCGGTCCACCTACCTTGCCGCCTCTGACGGGCCAGCGGTAAACCTTGTAGCCGCAAGCGACAATGCAATAATCACACGCTGTGGAGATGATGTCGGCATCCGTCGGCGGCAACGGAATATTGGTTTCGGGAATGTAATATGGCGTTGTCATGTGGTGTCTCCCTTACCCCTGCAGATTGTCGTAACGGCCATAAATCAGGCCAAACATGCCAACGGCATAGATGTCATCACCGTCGAGTTCGAGAAGCACCTGTGGCAGGCTCTGGTAAGCCTGGCCCGAAATGAACATGCCGTGCCGGGTGAGATCGAAGGTGGTCAGGTGCAGCGGGCATGGGCCCAATGCCTTGTCATTGGCCTGATATGTGCCCTGAAGCGGCCCGCCCTGATGGGTGCAGTTATAGTTGAAGGCGACCACGTCCTTGTCCGGCCCGATACCACCACCGGCTTCTCGACCAAGCTTCACCAGCATTGATTCCGAGTAGGAGTTCTCATCCGGATAGGCAAAATCGAGCGGTTCGTCCGGGTTCAACTCGGACAGCTTGCCGATCAGTTTTCGCGGGTATGTCGCAACCAGAGCGGGAACCTGGGCCAACCCGTCTGCGGTGTGCATGGTCACCATGACGGTGGCGGTCGCAACACCGGAAGTGAGCAGGAACGATCTGCGGTTGAGGACGCAGCTGCGCCCCGTCCTGCGCGCCTCTGCAGGTCCATTGATGGCTTCTATCAGGCCTGTATTTTCAGTCATGGCTTTCTCCTGCATTGTCAATTTGATGAGGCCGGCAGCGGTTCGCTGGGCGGGAGATCGGGTTGATCCATGACCATCCGTTCGCCCGACAGACTTTCAATGAACGCCACGAGATCGGCCTTCTCCTTGTCGTTCAGGCCGAGCGGCTTGATCAGTTTAGTCTTGGTTGCGGAGAATTCGTTCTCGCCACCACCGGCGTTGTAGAAGTCCACAACATCTGACAGGGAGGCCAGCATGCCGTTATGCATGTAAGGTGCGGTGTATTTGGTGTATCGCAGTGACGGCACGCGGAACTTGCCGAGATCGGCAACCTGCTTGGTGCGGAAATAAAAGCCGGGGTCATCCTTGTACTTTTTGTACTTGTCCTGGGTTACGCCTTTTGCATAGAGCTCGAACCGGAAGGTGATCTGCGCCAGTGCGTCGGTATCCCAACCATCAAAAGGCGGGACACCCAGATTATAGTACTTCTCATTGGTCAGCATTGCGCCGGTGTGGCACTGGGCACAGCCTGCCTTGCCGGTGAACAGGTCAAGGCCGCGTTTTTGCGACGCGTTAAGTGCCTTGTCGTCGCCACGCATATAATTGTCGAACGGCGTGTCCGTCTGAACCAGGGTTCGTTCGAACGCGGCAATGGCCATATATGCATGGCGCACGTTCGGCCAGGTATCGCCAAACACTGATCTGAACCGTTTGCGGTATTCCGGAACGAAGGCCAGACGGGCCTCCATCATGTCGTCCTCGCCGTTGCCGGCAACACCGCCACGCGCCGCTGACCTGGCCTGGCCTTCAAGCGATTTCGAAGACCCGGCCCAGAACAGTTTGCCGTAATAGGCGGAGTTAATGATGGTCTGGCTGTTGCGCCAGTGGGTCGTGCCGGGATAGCCCAGTGATATTTTCTCCGGAAAATCCCAACCTGCATCCGGCAAATGACATGCCGAACACGGCATCGCGCCATTGCCCGACAACCTGCCATCAAAGAACAGCAATTTGCCAAGCTCCACCTTCTCCGGCGTTGTTGGATTGTCTGCCGGGTTTGGCGGGTCACCCAGAGGTGCCAGCATGGCCGGCCGCTCCTGGGCCTGCGCAGGCGCAACAAAAGCAGCCAACGACGAAAACGCCAGAACGACAGCCGCAAACGGGAAAGAGATATGGTTTTTCATGATCAGCCCCTCCTCAATTTTTCTGTTGGCGCCAATCGACGATCACAGGATAGTCGGTGTCGATTTCGCCGGG
>JAHEGF010000003.1:0-14414 GCA_024645155.1 Phyllobacteriaceae bacterium
TGTCGTGCTGACCGGGCTGGCAACCGATTTCTGTGTCCACTATTCGGCCATGGATGCGGTCACCCTGGGATTTGGCGTCACGCTGGTCAGTGATGCCTGCCGGGCAATCGATCTGGACGGATCGCTGGATGCGGCAATGACAGCGATGGCAAACGCCGGCGTTGTCGTGACCGGGAGCTCCAGCATCTAGCCAAATTGTTTCGCTTCCGAAATATATCAGACGCCGACATAGCGCGTCAAAAGCGCGTGATTTTTGCGGAGTGTTGCCGCATCGACAATGTCGCGGTTGCGGCCATTTTCGATAAAGGCGACACGATCGGCAATCGACAGGACGGCGTCAACACGCTGCTCGACCAGAAGGATCGCGACTCCCTGCATTTTCATTTCCACGATGACCTGGCGGATCTGGTCGATCATTGACGGCTGCAGGCCCTCGGTCGGTTCGTCCAGAAGCAAAAGCTTGGGTTCAATGCATAACGCACGGGCCGTGGCAAGCATCTGCTGCTCACCGCCGGAAAGGGTTTCGGCGCGCTGGCCAAGGCGTTCACGCAGGCGCGGAAAAATGTCGAGAACGCGGTCGCGGACCTTTTTGCCGCCGCCACGGACCATGAGGCCGATTTCGAGATTTTCCGCCACCGTCAGTTCGGAAAACAGCCGCCTGCCCTGGGGAATATAACCGATACCCCGTTTCGGCACCTCATGAGGCGGCAGGGCACTTATGTCCTCTCCGTCGAGGTGCACCGAACCGGCACTGAGAGGCAGCAGTCCCATGATCGCCTTCATCGTGGTTGTCTTGCCGGCGCCGTTGCGGCCCATCAGGCACAGTATTTCGCCAGCGTTGACTGCCAGCGATATGCCGTGAAGCACCGGCGCCTCGCCATAGGCAACCAGGATATTGCTGACATCAAGCATGAACCGTCCCCAGATAGGCTTCCTGAACCTTGCGGTTTGCACGAATGTCCGCAGGTTTTCCCTCAGCCAGTATTTCGCCGAAATTCAGCACCGTTACGAAGTCCGCCAATTCCATGACCACATCCATATTGTGTTCGATCAGCAGCACCGTTGTTTCGGCGGATATACCGCGGATCAGCGTTTTGAAGTCCTCAATCTCGCTGTCTGCCAGACCCTGCGTCGGCTCATCGAGAATGAGCAGGCGCGGTTTTTGACCGAGACCCATCGCGATTTCCAGCAGGCGCTGATGCCCGTAGCTGAGATCTCCGGCAACCTGCCCGGACCTTCCGGCCAAACCGACACGGTCCAGGGCATTGATGACCTCACGATCGATCTGCTGGAGGTTGCGCCCGGCACGCCTGCGCACCGCCAAAGCAACGTTCTCATGCAGTGAAAGTCGCGCAAAGATCGAGGTGATCTGAAACGTGTAGGCCATGCCGCGCGCTATGCGCTTGTGGGCGGCAAGGCGGGTGACGTCTTCGCCGAGGAAAAAAACCTGACCGGCATGGGCTTCAATGCGGCCGCAAAGCAGGGAGACGAATGTCGTCTTTCCGGCACCATTGGGGCCGATCAATGCGCGGATCTGGCCTTCGGGCAATTCAAAGCTGACATTCTTGACGGCTTGCAGCCCGCCGAAGCTGCGTGTCAGGCCCTCGGTCGACAGGAGCGTCATGGCAGCCACGGCGCAAACCTCCTGCGGATTTCGCCAACAAGGCCCTGGCGGGCAAAAAGGGTCAAAAGGACGAGCACGGCGCCGGCGATCAGCATGTAGGCGCTGGTCAATCCGCTCGACAGGTCGATCAGGTAGAACATGAAAAGCGTACCGACAAGCGGCCCGAGCACGGTTCCGGCACCGCCTAGCAAAACCCACAACAACGGAAATATCGAATATTGAACGGTAGCAAAACTGGCACCGGCATATCCGAACAGCAATCCGTAACCGGCGCCTGCCAGTCCGGAAAGCGTGCCGGAGATGACGACCGCCGCCAGCTTGTGGCGAAAAATGTCGTAACCAAGCATTCGCGCACGTTCCTCGTTTTCACGAATGGCGACAAGAATGCGCCCCGCCGGCGCATGGACAAGCCGCAGCGTGACAGCCATGCAAACGGAAAACAGGATGAGGGCAGCGAAATAGCGGTTGGACGCGTCGGAGAGATCGACACCGGCCATGATGCGGTCGGCCTGCTGGATAACGAACCCTTCGTCTCCCCTGGTATATTCTCCGAGATTCAAAATCGCGAGATAAAACGCCTGGGCGAACATGAGCGTCACGATCATGAAGGCGACACCGGTGGTGCGTAGCGCAAGGAAGCCGACGACCGCGGAAACCACGAAGGCCGCCGCAATACCGGTCAGCAAGGCGGCCGAAGGCGGAAACCCGAGATGCTGGATCGTCAGGGCCATGCCGTACATGCCGGCGGCGAAAAACATGGCATGACCGAGACTGAGCAGTCCCGAATAGCCAAACAGCACATTGTAGCCCATCGCATAGCAGGCCAGGACCATGATGCGCGCAAGATTGCCGTGGTGGTAGGCAGGCAGGACAAATTGCAGCGCAAACAATGCCGCAATTACCCCGCCATGCAGGGCGAGTGATTTGCTTTTGTTGTTCATGCGGAGCGCGTTCCGAACAGTCCGGTCGGGCGGAACACGAGGATGAACGCGACCAGCAATGTGGCAATGATCTTGGCCAGCGTCGGGGTGAAGAATACCGATATGATGCCGTCACTCATGCCGATGATTATAGCGGCAACCACGGTGCCTGAAAGGCTGCCGAGACCACCGATGATCACAACGATGAACGACAGCAATAGAGGATCACCGCCCATCAGGTAATGGGCCTGCTGGATCGGCACGATCAGCACTGCGGCGAGCGCGGCAAGGCCGGCGCCGAGGCCAAATACCAGCGCATAGACCCGTTCGACGGGTATGCCAAATGCCTGCGCCGTTTCACGGTCGAGCTGTGTCGCGCGCAAGACGAGGCCGATGCGCGTTCTGGCCATGATCGCCCAAACGCCGAGCAGGATTGCAACCGCAGCCGCAATCACGAACAGCTTGTAGGCGGAATAGCCGAACCAGGGGAAATAGATCCGGTAACTGAATGGTGCCTCAACCGGCCGTGCATCCGGTCCGTAAGTCATCAGCACGGTCTGCTGGATGATGTAGAGGATGCCGATGGTAGCAACGATGGTGTTCTCGGGATCGTAGTCGAGACGTTTGAGGACGATGAAATCGGCGGCAGCAGCGATTGCTCCTGCGATTACCGGGGCAACGAGAACCGCTAGTGCAAATCCGATTGCCGGATGACCACCGGCAAGGGATGCCACCCACCAGGCCAGCACGGCACCGAGCATGAAGAACTCGCCGTGGGCTACATTGACAACGCGCATGACGCCAAAGACCAGACTCAATCCGACAGCCGTCAGCGCCAGAACCGCCGCTGTGACAGCGCCTTCGAGGGAAGCCAGGAAAAGATAGGGGCCGAGGTCCATCGGGAAGAAGCGTGCCCCGGTTCAGGAACCGGGGCAGCGGCATTATCAGAAGGACTGAGTCGTGTAGTCGGTTTCGTCTGGATAAAGCGTGTCTTCAATGGATGTCGTGTGCGCCAACACGAGCCTGCCGCTTTCCACACGGCTGATATACTGATGCCCGAATGTCTGGTGTGTCTTGCCATTGAAGCGTTTCGCACCCTGCGGGTGTTCACGCGACAGCGGCATGTCGGTCATCGCCTCCACCGCCTCGATCAGCTTGGCCCGGTCAGCCGGTCCCTGGTAGCCCGCAGCCTCCATGCCCGCCTTGACGATATGGAGCGTTTCCCAGCAGCCGAACATGTGCGAGTAGGTCGACACGTCCTTCGGATCGGAGATCGAAGCGCCGTTGTCGTCGACACCGACCGCTTCGCGGTAAAACTTGTCGTGTTCGGACTGGTCGGCCTGGGCGTAGCGCGGATTGCCCTCCCAGAAATAGGTACCTTCCAGGAACTCGAGACCGGAACTGCCAAGATCGACGGCTTCCAGACTGTCGATGAAGCCGAAAATCTCGGGCCGGTTCGGGCCGAAGAATTCGCCCATTTCCTTGACGAAGGTCAGGACAGCGGGACCAACCATGACGTGGTAGATCACCTCGGTACCGCTCGGAATTTGCGGGAAGTACTTGGTGAACGAGGATTCGGTTGGCGGAATGGCGATCTTGGCGAGCACTTCGCCGCCCTGTGCTTCGACGGCAGCAGAAAAATAATCGCGGTGATCGTGCCCGAATGCAAAATCGGGGAAGATCATCGTCACCTTCTTGCCAAGCGTCGAGGCAACGAACGGCGCCATGGCCTGAACCTGGCTTTTTACGTCGGTAATGCCCGGCTGCAGCGTGTAGCGGTTCAGCATGCCCGATGCGACGTGATGGCCTTCGGAGACCACGAAATAGGGCAGCTTCAATTCTCCGGCGCGCGGCGCGGAGCCAATGACCACATGGCTGAACAATGTGCCAAACCCGATGTCGCAATTGTGTTGTGTGGCGAATTTCTCGACGACCTCGGCGCCACGTTTCGGATCGGTGCCGTCGTCCTCGGCAACGATTTCCACCGGCCTGCCGTTGATGCCGCCATTGTCGTTGATCAGCTTGGCTGCGGCCATCGTGGTGCGGTCATACCAGCGGCCATAGGCGGCACCGATGCCGGTTCGATGGACCTGGAAGCCGATCTTGATGGGAGCAGAGCTCTGTGCCTGGGCATAGCGCACAAATCCCGGAAGGATGCTTGCACCGGCGGCGGCTCCCGCGCCAATGGCGAGGGTTTTGAGTACATTGCGGCGTGTTTCGATCACCGGCTTGTTTTTCTTGATTATCATGACAGTCCTCCTTGCTCGGATCGGTTCGGTCTCTTTGCGGGCCCTTGATTGAAGATTGTATGCGTACAAACAGTTTGTCCAGTTAATTCTGGTTCCGGTTCATGCCCCGCGCGGCGCGGCAAGCAGCCATAATCCAAACAACGTGTATGCGATCATGAATACCGCCGGCGGAATCTGGCTGATCAATGCCTTGCGCGCATTCCCGAACATATCGATGGCGATCGCATGAGACAACAACACGGCCAACATGTGGCCTGCGACAATTGCGGCGGCTTGCGAAAGGAAGATGACCTGCACGGAATCGTGCGAATTCAAAAAACCGGTCGTGACATAGAAACGACCGGACCACAGATAGCTGCTTCCGATTGCCCAGGGGTCGTTCAGCGCGGCAAAGAAATACTGGCCATTGATGAGAAAGCTGATCAGGTAATGGGCGATATGATAACCGGCGGCAATCGGCAGGATGGTGCGGGCAAGGCGGCCAAATGCCTCGGCAAAGCGGGCGCTTTCCCCGACAATGGCCAGGCCGAAGGCGACGGCAGCAGCAAACGCTGCCGGCAAAAGAATGTTTGCGGCAACCAGACCAGCAACCGTCTGCCAGATGACCGCCGAACGGCCGGGAAACTCTAGCGGATTGACACCGATTTGTGCGAGCCACCAGAAGGTTTCGTTCAAACCGTCGAAGGAACCGGAAGCCAGGATCATGATGACGAAAACGGCTCCGCTGAGAGACAGTGCGGGTGCACTGGCAATCTGCCATCCAGGCATGCCGCTGCGAACCTTTTGTGCGTCTGCGCTGCCGCAGGGTGCAAGCGACGCATAATGGCGCATCAGCACCGTGAAACACTCGCCGCGCGAAAGCCAGATTTCGCCGCCGAAGAGCACCATGCCCGAAAAGGTGTAGAGCCAGTAAGCCGCAACAACGACCGCCAGTCGCGACGGATCGTCGGGCGCCGGATAGGCGAGATAGAACATCATGAAAAGTAGCAACGCCGCCACCGCGGGCCAGCTTGAAATTGCGCGAGGCAGGGGAAGCATCGCAGGGGCCGCGGATTTCGAGAACAGGAAATGATAAATGCCGGACCAGGGATTGATGAAGCGCCAGACGTCACCGGCAAAGGCGTGCAACGTGACGATGCCAACCCAGAAAATCGTCAGGATGACCAACGGCAGCAAATTGGTCAGCGGGTCGTGGGGCCCGGAAAATCCGAGATAAACAAGGAACGCCAGCACCAGCGCCGAAATCACGCTTGACCACGGTTCCAGCACTCCGCCCCGGCTTTTGAAACGTTCCCGTGAGGAAAAAATGGCCGTTGTCATCCGGTCCGGCAGCAATCCCAGGACTATGGCGGTCAGTGCGACCGCAGCCACGCCTGCCGCCGTGTAGACGCCGGTCGGAAGAAGGAGCACAAACATCTGCTCGGAAGCATGGGCATGGGCCTGTCCAACGCCTGCCAGTGCCATCACCGCCAGCACGAGAAGGGCCCGAAATGCGAATCTGTCGGTTTGGCGGCCAGTCTCCATGGCTGAATCATATGGGCTGTTTTCAGGATTGCCATCCCCAATTGCAGTCCATTCCCATGAATCACGCATTGTCAGCATTGCAAGTTAAGCCTTAAAATAACTGTTGTGTTTTCGCGAAAAAATGAAATTATTGCCAAATATTTCATTTCATGGGCCGGCCATGCCGTCAAAGCCAAAGCAGTTTGCCACTGACCTGTCGAGCAGCCGCGTTTCGGTGGGCGACGACATACGCGCAATCCGCAGACTGCGGGGCCTGACGCTGGCCGATCTTGCAAAACAGTTGAACCGGTCGACCGGCTGGATGTCGCAGGTCGAGCGCGGGCAGAACGAACCGTCGATCCGGGACCTCAGGAAAATCGCTGCGCTATTTGAATTTCCACTCAGTTTCTTCTTCCGCAATCACGATGCACCTGCAGACGAGCGCGGCGTTGTCGTCAGGAAGGCGAGCCGGACCACGCTCGGCACGGGTGAGAGCGGACTGGTCGAGGAACTGCTGTCGCCTGACCTGTCCGGAGACTTCGAGATGATCCGGTCCGTGTTTGCACCAGGTGCAGACAGCGGCAAAGTACCCGCCCGCCCGACGCAGGACGGTGGTTATGTGATCTCCGGCCTCCTTGATCTGTGGGTGTTCGGCAAGAAACACGAACTGAAAGCGGGCGACAGTTTCCAGTTTCAAAACAGTGTGTACCGGTGGCGCAATCCGGGGAGCGAGCCCGCCGAAGTCATCTGGATCATCTCACCCCCGGCGTATTGATGCCAAAGCAGAAGGTACCGTCATGGCTGATTTTCCGACAAGTGCACGCGTGGTCATCATCGGCGGCGGCGCGGTCGGCACGTCTGCCCTTTTCCACCTTGCAAAGGCAGGCTGGACCGATTGCGTGCTGCTGGAAAAGAACGAACTGACCTCCGGATCGACCTGGCATGCGGCTGGCAACGTACCGACGTTCTCGTCGTCGTGGTCAATCATGAACATGCAACGCTACTCCACCGAGCTCTACCGCGACCTCGGCGGCGAGGTTGATTATCCGATGAACTATCACGTCACCGGATCAATCCGGCTTGCCCACGGGGCAGAGCGAATGCGCGAGTTCGAGCGCGCGAAGGGCATGGGCATTTACCAGGGCATGGATCTGGAGGTGGTTTCGGTCGGGGACATCCGGGACCGCTATCCTTTCCTGGAAACCCATGACCTGGCGGGCGCATTGTACGATCCCAACGACGGTGACATCGACCCCGCCCAGTTGACCCAGGCGCTGGCCAAGGGCGCCCGCTCAATGGGCGCAAAAATCATCCGCTTTTGCCCGGTCACCGGCATTCGCCGGGAAAACGACGAGTGGGTCGTCGAGACCGGAAAGGGTGAAATACGCTGCGAGAAGGTTGTCAACGCAGCCGGTTACCGGGCCCAGGAAATCGGCGCAATGTTCGGCCGCTTCGTGCCAATGATGACCATGTCGCACCAGTACATGCTGACCGATGAAATCCCGGAACTGATAAAGTGGACAGAGGAAAACGGGCGCAAGCTGCCGCTGCTGCGCGACGTCGATTCGTCCTACTATCTGCGCCAGGAAAAGACCGGTTTCAATCTGGGGCCGTATGAACGCAATTGCCGCGGACACTGGATGACGCCGGACGATCCGATGCCCGCCGATTTTTCCTTCCAGCTCTATCCCGACGACCTGGAACGGCTGGAATGGTATATCGAGGATGCCATGGCGCGCGTACCGCTGCTTGGCACCGTTGGCGTGTCCAAGGTGATCAACGGGCCGATCCCCTATACACCGGACGGCAATCCGCTGATCGGGCCGATGCCCGGCGTGCCAAACGCCTACGAGGCCTGTGTCTTCACATTCGGCATCGCGCAAAGCGGCGGGGCCGGCAAAGTGCTTGCGGAATGGGTGACCGAGGGTACGACGGAATGGGACATGTGGTCTTGCGATCCACGGCGTTTCACCGGTTTTTGCGATCAGGACTACTGCAACAGGAAAGGCATGGAAGTCTATGGCCACGAATATGCCATGCATTTTCCGCGGCATGCCTGGCCCGCCGCGCGCGACAAGAAGCTTTCGCCCGCCCACGACCGGGTCAGGGAACGTGGTGCCGTATTCGGTGCCTACAACGGATGGGAACGGGCGCTTTGGTTTGCGCAGCCCGGCGACGATACATCCGAACAGTCGACACAAACCTGGAACCGCGACGGCCCGTGGCACAAACGCATTGCCGAAGAATGTGCCGCAGTGCGCGACTCCACAGGCATTCTCGACCTGCCGGGTTTCTCGCGCTTCAATGTGGCCGGAACCGGCGTTGCCGACTGGTTGCGCACGCAGATCACCGGAGGTCTTCCCAAGCCGGGGCGCATGAGTCTGGGATATTTTGCCGACGACGGGGGCCGCATCGTCACCGAGATGTCGGTCATGCGTCATGACGAGAATCATTTCACGCTGATTACCGCGGCGCTTGCACAACTTCATGATTTCGAATGGCTACGGATGGCGCTTCCGTCCGACGGTTCGATCAGCCTGACAGATCACACCGACGAATACTCGACGCTGATCGTTACCGGTCCGCAGTCTCGCGCGCTATTTGAAAAGCTCACCGATGCCGACCTGCAAAAACCCTGGCTCAGCCATCAGCCGGCGGTGGTTGCCGGCCGCAATGCCGCGCTCGCCCGTGTCAGCTATGCGGGTGAACTGGGCTGGGAAATCCACGCCACCAATGCCGACATTCCGGCGCTTTATGACGCTGTAGTCGCGGCAGGTGCAAAACCGTTCGGCATGTTCGCACTGGATTCGCTGCGCCTGGAAAAAGGTTACCGGGCGTGGAAGGGCGACCTGTCGACCGACTACACGGTTCTGCAGGGCGGGCTTGAGCGTTTCGTCAAATGGGACAAACCGGAGTTCCGCGGAAAAGCCGCGCTTGAGGTGGAGAAGCAGAAGGGCATATCGAAGCGTTTCGCGACGCTGGTGGTTGATGCCGGTGAATGCGATGCGCCCTACATGTCGACACTTTGGCATGGCGGCAAAATCGTTGGGGAAACCACATCCGGCGGCTGGGGGCACCGTACCGGAAAATCGATAGCGCTGTGCATGTTGCGCGCCGATCTCGATGTCCCGGGAACAGAAATAGAAGTCGAGATTTTCGGAGAGCGGCGCAGCGCCACCGTTCAGCCGGACCAGCCCCTTTGGGATCCAGGCAATGAAAGGTTGCGTGCATGAGTTCTTCAAGTCTTCCGCTGAAAGCAAGTGTCGTCATCATTGGCGGTGGGGTATCGGGTTGTTCCGTGGCCTATCATCTGGCGAAGCTCGGCTGGACGGACATCGTGCTCCTGGAACGCAAGCAGCTGACCTGCGGCACAACCTGGCATGCCGCCGGCCTGATCGGCCAGTTGCGTGCGACATCCAACATGACCCGGCTTGCCAGATACACCCAGGAACTGTTGTCCGATCTCGAGGCGGAAACGGGCGTGGAAACCGGCTTCCGCAGATGCGGCTCGATAACCCTGGCATTGACCGCGGAACGCAAGGAGGAATTGTGGCGCGGCGCGTCCATGGCGCGGGCCTTTGGCGTTGATATCGGCGAGATTGATGCAGCGGAAGTCAAGGACAAGTATCCCTATGTGAATGTCGATGACGTGGCCGGCGCCGTTTTTCTCGAAAAGGACGGACAGGGCGACCCTGCCAATATTGCGCTGGCGCTTGCCAAAGGTGCACGCCAGCGCGGTGCGAGAATATTTGAACAGGCCAAGGTTCTGGATATCCATACCGAAGACGGGCAGGTGCATGGTGTCACCGCGGAACACAAGGGTGAAGTGAAGCGGATTGCTTGCGACCACATCGTCAACTGTGCAGGCATGTGGGCCCGCGAAGTCGGTGCCATGGCCGGCGTTCCCGTGCCGCTGCACGCAGCCGAGCATTTCTACATCGTCACCGAGGGGATTGCCGGATTGCCGCGCCTGCCGGTGCTGCGCGTGCCAGACGAATGCGCCTACTACAAGGAAGATGCTGGCAAGATACTGCTCGGCGCATTCGAACCGGTCGCCAAGCCTTGGGGGATGTCCGGCATCCCCGACGATTTCTGTTTTGACCAGTTGCCGGAGGACTTCGATCATTTCGAACCGATCCTCGAACAGGCCGTCAACCGCATGCCGGTGCTGGGTGAGGCCGGCATTCACACCTTCTTCAACGGGCCCGAGAGCTTTACGCCGGATGACCGCTACTATCTCGGTGAATCGCCACAGGTGAAAAACTTCTGGGTCGCCTGCGGCTACAATTCCATCGGCATCCAGTCTTCCGGCGGGGCCGGCATGGCTCTGGCGCAATGGATGGAAGACGGCGAGCCGCCATTCGACCTCTGGGACGTCGATATCAGGCGGGTTCAGCCATTCCAGGCCAACCGGTCCTACCTTTACCAGCGCACCACCGAAACGCTCGGCCTGCTTTATGCCGACCATTTCCCCTACCGCCAGATGGCAACCGCGCGCGGAGTTCGCCGCTCTCCCCTTCACGAGCATCTCAAGGCGCGCGGTGCCGTGTTCGGCGAAGTCGCGGGATGGGAACGGGCAAACTGGTTTGCCCGTGACGGCCAGGAACGCGAGTACCGGTATTCGTGGAAGCGGCAGAACTGGTTCGAGAACAATCGTGAGGAGCATCTTGCGGTTCGCAGCGGCTGCGGCCTGTTCGACATGACCTCGTTCGGCAAGATCCGTGTCGAGGGCAGCGACGCCTGTGCCTTCCTCAACCATGTCTGCGGCAATGACGTGGATGTGGCGGCAGGCCGCATCGTCTACACACAGATGCTCAATTCGCGCGGCGGTGTCGAAAGCGACCTGACCGTCACCCGGCTGTCGGAAACCGCCTATGTTGCCATCGTGCCGGCTGCGACGCTGCAACGCGATCTGGCGTGGATGAAGCGCCACACCGGTGACCGCCACGTGGTCCTGACCGATGTTACCGCGGCCGAATCGGTCATTGTGGTCATGGGACCGAAATCCCGTGATGTCCTGCAGGGCTGTTCACCTGCAGATTTTTCCAATGAACATCATCCGTTCGGCACGATGCGCGAGATTGAAATCGGCATGGGTATCGCACGGGCCCACCGCGTCACCTATGTCGGTGAACTCGGGTGGGAAATTTACGTGTCGTCCGACATGGCCGCCCATGTCTTCGAAACAATCGAGCAATCAGGCAAATCACATGGTTTGAAACTTTGCGGCCTGCACACACTGGATTCCTGCCGGATCGAGAAGGCCTTCCGCCACTTCGGCCATGACATTACCGATGAGGACCATGTTCTCGAGGCCGGGCTTGGTTTTGCCGTCAAGACGGCGAAGCCCGATTTTATCGGCAGGGATGCGGTTCTGCGCAAGAAAGAGGCCGGACTTGAGCGGCGCCTTGCACAGTTCCGTCTCAAGGATCCCGAACCGCTGCTTTATCACAATGAACCAGTCATCCGGGACGGCAAGATCGTCTCCTACCTGTCATCGGGCAATTACGGCCACCACCTCGGCAGCGCTATCGGACTGGGGTATGTTCCGTGCGCGGGCGAGAGCGTTACCGACATGCTGGGTTCTTCCTATGAAATTGAGGTTTCCGGGGAACGTTTCGCTGCCGAAATGTCCATGAAACCGCTATATGATCCAAAATCCGAGAAGGTACGCTCATGATCACACTCGGCGCGCGTCACCAGGCGTTTTGGGACCTGCATCAATCGGGTTGTTTCGTCATACCCAATCCGTGGGATGCCGGTTCGGCCCGCATGATGGCGGCGGCGGGTGCCAAGGCACTGGCCACCACGTCTGCGGGCTTTGCCTTTACACTCGGACGGCCCGACATGGGCCACGTCACGCGCGACGAAGCGCTTGCCCATTGCGAGCAGATCGTTGCAGCGACAGGGTTGCCGGTCTCCGGTGATCTTGAAAACGGTTTTGCCGACGATCCGGACGATGTCGCGGAAACGGTCCGGCTGGCGGCGGAAGCCGGATTGTCCGGATGTTCGATCGAAGACACTCAAATGGTCGATGGCAATCCGGCCTATGAATTCGAATTCGCCGTGGAACGCATTCGTGCGGCAGTCTCGGCAGCGCGCCGCCTTGGCCGGCCGTTCGTTTTGTGCGCCAGGGCCGACGGCGTCATGAATGGCGTTTACGCAATTGATGAGGCGGTCCGGCGGATCAGGGCTTTCGAGCAGGCCGGCGCCGATCTGCTCTATGTGCCGGTGCCTCCGGGACTGGACGAATTGCGCATGGTGCTTTCGGCGGTTTCAAAACCGGTCAATGCGCTGGCGGTGGGTCCGCTGAGCAGCGTCTCGCTTGCGGAATTTTCGGCGCTTGGCGTGCGCCGGATTTCGCTTGGCTCGGCGGTTGCGCGCGCCACCCATGCGGTGATCCGCGACCGCATGCGCGAGATTCTCGATGACGGTGACTTCACCGGGCTGCGGTCGGTCGCATCCGGATCGCAGATCGATGCGATGCTGCGCAAGGGTTCTGGAGGAAAAGACAATGGTTCAAGCGAACGAGGCTGACACCGCAAGACGGCGGCCCGGAGGGCGGGCGGCGCGGGTTGCGGCACGCGCGGCACCCCTGCCGGACGCCATGCGCCCGGTCCGTGCCGGGTTGAGTGGCGGGCAGTACAAGCCGCTTGCGGATGCCGATGTACTGCGCATTCACAATGCGGCGCTCGATGCAATCGAGCAGATCGGCTTTGCCGATGCACCACCCTCGGGAGTGGAAATCCTGACCGGTGCCGGCGCGATTCTTGGCGACGACGGGCGGATCCGCATGCCGCGCGCACTGGTCGAGGACATGCTGGCTGTTGCCGCCAAGGACATCACCCTTTGCGGGCGCGACCCAAGGCACGACCTGCATCTGTCCGGCAGCAAGGTGCATTTCGGAACGGCTGGGGCAGCCGTGCATCTGGTCGATTGCGAGAAACGCGAATACCGCGAATCCAAGGTGCAGGACCTTTATGACGCCGCGCGCATCACCGACCATCTCGACAATGTGCATTTTTTCCAGCGCTGCATGGTTTGCCGTGACATCCCCGATAATTTTGAAATGGACATGAACACGATCTATGCGTGTTGCGCCGGGACCTCGAAACATGTCGGCACGAGTTTCGTCGAACCTTCGCACATGGCCGGAGCATTCGAACTCCTGCACATGATTGCCGGCGGCGAGGAGCAGTGGCGGGCGCGGCCGTTTGTTTCCAATTCCAACTGCTTTGTCGTCCCGCCGATGAAGTTTGCGACCGAATCCTGCCAGGTCATGGAGGCCTGCATCCGTGGCGGAATGCCGGTCCTGCTGCTGTCGGCAGGCCAGGCGGGAGCCACGGCGCCTGCACCGCTGGCAACGGCAATCGTCCAGGCGGTTGCCGAGTGTCTTGCCGGCGTCGTCTATGTCAACGCGATGATGCCGGGCCATCCGGCTGTATTCGGCACCTGGCCGTTCGTGTCAGACCTGCGCACCGGTGCGATGTCGGGCGGATCCGGCGAACAGGCGCTGCTGTCGGCCGGTTGTGCCCAGATGCACCACTTCTACGGACTGCCCGGTGGGGCAGCCGCCGGCATGGCGGATGCCAAGCTGCCCGACATGCAGGCCGGCTGGGAACAGGCGATATCCAACGTCATGGCCGGGCTTGCCGGTTTGAACATGGTCTATGAATCCGTCGGCATGCATGCGTCACTGCTCGGGTTTTCGATGGAATCGCTGATCCTGGGCGATGACATGCTGGGGCAGGTGCTGCGCTGCGTGCGCGGCATCGATGTGACCGAGGAAACCATCGGCATCGAAACCATGCGCTCGGTATGCCTTGACGGGCCCGGTCACTATCTCGGCCATCCGCAAACCCTGTCGGTGATGCAGACCGAATACATCTACCCGCGCGTTGCCGATCGCACGAGCCCGAAGGAATGGGCCGAAAACGGCCGCCCGGACCTTTTGGAGCAGGCGATATTGACAAAACGGCGGATACTCGATGCACCGCCTGCGGTCCATATCGACAGTGAAACGGATGCGGCAATACGCGCCCGTTTCAAAATCCACCTGCCTGTTACCGGCAGCTGACAGAAAAAAGGGGCGCCCGGGCGCCCCTGGTCATTTTCGCG
>JAHEGF010000003.1:14424-29742 GCA_024645155.1 Phyllobacteriaceae bacterium
GCCGTGTCAGTTTTTCGCCATCGACACGTAAGCAGACAGGTGATCGAAGATTGAAAAATCCACACCCTTGTGAGCCGACGCGACGGAGCGCGTTTTTCCGGGTGCATACTCGGCACTGATTGCCTTGTAGGCATCTTCTGCGCCCGCGGGAAGCCGGTGGGCAATTCCCTGATGGCAATCGATGCAGGTCATGTTGTTGTCAACGGCTTCCTGATGCGCCTTGCCGGACCGCGTTTCCTGCAACGTGAAATCCATGAACCTGAAATCGTGGCAGTTGCGGCATTCGCGGCTGTCGGTCGATTTCATCGCACGCCAGACATTTGTCGCAAGCTGAATACGTTTCTCCTCGAATTTCTCAGGCGTTGATACGGTGCCGGCAAAATGATGAAACAACTCGTTGGAGGCCACGATCTTGCGCTTGACCTTGTGAATCCACTCCTTGGGGACATGGCAATCAGGGCAGGTCGCGCGCACGCCCGAATGATTGTTGTAGTGGATCGTCTCCTTGTATTCCTCAAAAACATTGTCCTTCATCTCGTGGCAGGAAATGCAGAACGCCTCATTGTTGGTCATTTCCATGGCCCAGTTGAAACCGCCCCAGAAAAGGACGCCGGCAAACCCGCCGGCAACCAGCAATGTGCCGAGGGAATAGGCACTGCTTGGCCGCGAAATCTTGCGCCACATCCGCCCGATCATGCCGGGGCGTCTTTTATTGGTGGCCGGGTCGTTTTTGTTTTCCATGATATCTTCTCTGTTTCTCGCCTACAGTCTCGCAGCCGGAATTATTGGGAGCTTGAAGGAACAAAGTCATTGCCGACCAGCGGCTCTGCGTCCACCTGGGGAACGTGACACTGGTTACAGAACCAGCGGGTTCCGGCAACGCGGTCAAGCTGTTTGCGTTCGCGGTCGAGGTAATGGGTCATCGACAGGGTAGGCGCACCCTTTTCGCCTGCCCTTGACCAGTCATGACAGCCGAGACACTGGTTGGTGTTGAGATCAATCTGGTACTGGTCAATGGCATGCGGGATCAGTGGCGGCTGCTGGCGGTAATTGCGGGTGAAGCGATGTTTTTCCTGCTTGGGGATGCCATCGACCGCAGCCGGGCCGTCAATTGCGGTGCTGCGAAGGCCCTTGACCGCTGCAGTCGTATCCTGCGCAATCGCCAGTCCGGCTATCACGGTTGCCGCGGCCAGGGTCGCAATGCCCAGTCCGAATACCTTTTTCATCGGTTTACTCCCTCTTTTCTCTGCAGTGCCCGAAAGGCCTTCCGCAGGGTCTGTGAATATTGAAACATCTTCAGGCTGCATGACTGATTGCCTCCGCATCTTTTGCGGTGTGGTGATCGAAGCGGTGGGTAAAACGGAACACATCTAGCGCGCACACGTCGACGCACCGGCCACAAGCCGTACAGTCGCGCGACATGATCAGCGGCGTAGCGTCGCCGTGTCCGCGCAATGCCGGTGTGATGACATGATTTTCCGGACACACCTCGTAACAGTCCATGCAGTCATTGCAGGCTTCACGGCTAATCGCGGAGACCCGCAACAGGCTCTTGTCGTTGAGCAGCCCGTAAAACGCGCCAACCGGACAAAGGCGGCCGCACCAGCCGCGCCGCGACACAAACACGTCGAACAGGAAAACGGCGGCCACAAACATCCAGGCAAATCCGATACCGAAAATCAGTCCGCGGTGCAGCATCGAGACCGGATTGACAAATTCCCAGGCAATGGTCCCGGTTATCGCGGAAACCACCAGTGTCATGGCCAGAACCCACAAACGCGTTTCACGCCGGGGCTGCCAGCCTTTCTGGATGCCGAGCCTGGTATGCAGCCAGTGGGCGGCATCGGTAACAGGGTTGATCGGGCATACCCATGAGCAATAGAGCCGGCCGCCCAAAAGCCCGTAGAAACCGGCGACAATGAGAGCTCCGGTGATGGCCGTCAGTTCGGGCGCATGGCCAGCAACAAGCGATTGCAGCAGTACGTAGGGGTCGGTCAGCGGCAGGATTTGCAAAGTCAGGCTGGAAGCAAGGTTCCCCTTGACCAGCCAAAGGCCGAACCACGGGCCAACAAGAAAAATGCCAAGCACAGCCAGTTGCGTGACACGGCGCAGGATCAGGTATTTGTGCGCGCCATACCAGCCCTTGAATTCGACTGCCTCGGCACCAACCCGCATGGCCGCTCCTGTGCTCATTGCGAGACCTCCGGCAATTCCATCAGCGGCTTGAAGGCTCCGTCACCGGGAACCCGGTCCGGCAGATCAATGATATCCGGAACCAATGCGCCACCGGCCCTTTCCTTTTCCTCCCAGCCAAGGCGGTAATGTTCGGCAGCACTGGCGCGGGCCAGCCTGACAGGCAGGACCTTGATGGCCGCTTCCGGAAGGACGCAGCTTTTTTCGCATTTGCCGCAACCCGTGCAGGCATCGGCATGAACCGTGGGCGAAAAGACCGCATGTTTCTGCGTTCGCGTATTGTGGGTGCGCTGGAGCGTGATCGCCTTGTCTATGGCCGGGCAGACCCGGTAACAGACATCGCAGCGCAGGCCGAGAAAATTGAGGCAGTTTTCCTGGTCGACCAGAACCGCGATGCCCATCCTGGCGTCGTCGATCTTGTCGAGGCCCTTGTCGAGCGCGCCGGTCGGACATGCCGCAACACAGGGGATATCGTCGCACATCTCGCACGGCACCTCGCGGGCCGTGAAATAGGGGGTGCCGGTCGCCGGACCAAGCCCGCCAAGCTCCGCGAGCTTCAGCGTATCGTAAGGGCAGTCCCGAACACACAATCCGCAGCGGACACAAGCGCCGAGAAAGTCCTTTTCGGGGAGCGCACCGGGCGGTCGCAATGCCTCGGCCGGCAACTGGCGCGCCTCAATCGCATAGGTCGACAACAGGAACCCCGCTGCCGCACACCCGCCGGCAACCCGGGCAACGTCGCCGATGAAGCGGCGGCGCTGCGGGTTTTTCGGGCTGGTGCTGGTGTCAGCTTTGCGGGTCATGGCGGTTCCTGGTGTTCAGGACTATGCGCGTTCTACCTTGCACGCGCATTTCTTGAAGTCCGTCTCCTTCGAAATCGGGCAGGTGGCATCGAGCGTAAGCTTGTTGACCAGTTGCCCCTCATCAAACCACGGGAAGAAGACGACGCCTTTTGGCATCTTGTTGCGCCCCCGGGTTTCCAGGCGGGTCAACACTTCACCGCGCCGTGTCGAAATCCTGATTTCCTGGCCGCGGCGCAGACCGCGTTCCTCGGCATCTTCCGGGTTCATGAACACAACGGCACTTGGAAAAGCCTTGTGCAGTTCGGGCACGCGGCGGGTCATTGATCCGGAATGCCAGTGCTCAAGCACGCGGCCGGTTACCAGCCAGAGATTGTAATCCTCATCAGGCTCTTCGGCTGCCGGCTCGTAAGGCGCGTAAATGATGTTGGCCTTGCCATCGGGCTTGCCGTAGAAACGGATACCCTCGCCAGCCGGAACATAGGGATCATATCCCTCGCGGAACCGGTAGAGTGTCTCCTTGCCGTCGACCACCGGCCAGCGCAGGCCACGGGCCTGGTGATAGGTTTCGAACGGTGCCAAATCGTGGGCATGGCCGCGGCCAAAATCGGCGTATTCCTCAAACAGGCCCTTTTGGACATAGTAGCCGAAATGCTCCGATTCGTGGTTGCCGAAACCTTCGGCGGTTTCGCTTAACGGGTACTTGTTGACCTTGCCGTTCTCAAACAGAACCTCATAAAGCGTCTTGCCCCGGAGCTCCGGCTTGGTTGCCAGCAATTCCTCGGGCCAGACTTCATCGGTGGTGAAGCGCTTTGAAAATTCCATCAGCTGCCAGACGTCGGACTTTGCATCACCGGGAGGCGGAACCTGTTCGCGCCAGAACTGGGTGCGGCGTTCGGCGTTGCCGTAGGCGCCTTCCTTTTCAACCCACATTGCCGTTGGCAAGATGAGGTCGGCGGCAAGTGCGGTGACCGTCGGATAGGGATCGGAAACAGCAATGAAGTTCTCCGGATTGCGGTAGCCGGGCCATGTTTCCTCGTTGAGATTTGGGGCAGCCTGCACGTTGTTGTTGCACTGGACCCAATAGGCATTGAGCTTGCCGTCTTTCAGCATGCGGTTCTGCAGCACGGCGTGGTAACCCGGTTTGTCGGGGATCGTGCCGGCAGGAAGTCCCCAGGCAGTTTCGCAGATTTCGCGATGCTTCTCGTTCATCACCACCATGTCGGCGGGCAGGCGGTGGGCAAAGGTGCCGACCTCGCGAGCCGTACCGCATGCCGATGGCTGGCCGGTCAGCGAAAACGGGCTGTTGCCCGGTTCTGCGATCTTTCCGACCAGCAGATGCACATTGTACAGCAATCCGTTGACCCATGTGCCGCGGGTGTGCTGGTTGAAACCCATGGTCCACAGCGACATGACCTTCTTGTTCGGGTCGGCGTAAATCTTTGCCAGTTTTTCGAGATTTTCAGCGGGAACACCGGATATCTCGGAAGCCTTTTCAAGCGTGTACTCGGCAACGGCAGCCTTGTAGGCCTCGAAGTCGATGGGATCGAGCTTGCCATGTTTGCCCTCGTGGGAGGGATTGGCTGCATTTGCCTCGCGCGCATCCTGCGGGCGCAGTCCGTAGCCGATGTCGGTTGCGGTTTTCGTGAAGTTGACGTGCTTGTTGACGAAGTCCCAGTTCACGGCATCGTTCTGGATGATGTAGTTGGCAATATAGTTGAGGATCGCCAGATCGGTCTGCGGCTTGAACACCATGCCGTTGTCGGCAAGTTCGAAATTGCGGTTTTCAAAGGTCGACAGGACGTGAACCTCGCAGCCTTCCCTGGTCAGGCGGGTATCGGTCAGGCGCGACCACAGGATCGGGTGCATTTCGGCCATGTTGGAGCCCCACAGCACGAATGCGTCGGCATGTTCGAGATCGTCATAGCAGCCCATCGGTTCATCAATGCCGAAATGGCGAATGAAGGCGGCGACTGCCGATGCCATGCAGTGGCGCGCATTGGGATCGAGATTGTTAGACCGGAGACCGGCCTTCATCAGCTTGGCGGCTGCGTAACCCTCCCAGACGGTCCACTGACCGGAACCGAACATGCCGACGGATGTCGGTCCCTTGTCCTTCAATGCCTTTTTCCAATGGGTGGCCATGGTGTCGAAGGCCTCGTCCCATGAAACCGGCTCGAACTCGCCGTTCTTGTCATAGACGCCGTTGGTCTTGCGCAAAAGCGGTGTTGTCAGGCGGTCGTTGCCATACATTATCTTAGACAGGAAATAGCCCTTGATGCAGTTCAGTCCGCGGTTGACGGGCGCGTCGGGATCGCCCTGTGTCGCGACAACGCGGCCTTCCTTTGTGCCGACGAGAACCGAACATCCGGTACCGCAAAACCGGCAAGGTGCCTTGTCCCAACGGATGTCGCTGGATTGCGTCAGGGCGGACGCCTTGCCGGGAAGTGCCACGCCGGCCGCCGAGGCGGTGGCGGCAATTGCGGTGGATTTCAGAATATCGCGTCTTGATGCGGTCAGGGTCATGTCTGGTCTCCCGTTCAGGCGTTTGCCGAAGCTGCCGGCGTGGCGCCGAGCTCTTCGAAATGGTGATAGGTGAGCGCGGCGGAAATCACGCCGGGCATCCGGTGAACTTCAAGGATCTGGTCGCCGGCACTGCTCTTGCCGGTATCTTCAACCGTAATGACAAGGCGGGCATCGGGTGCCTTCAAATGCACTTCAACGCCTGGCAGCTTCGCAAGCCTTTCGGCAATGGCATCGGTGGTATCCGGGGCACAATGCACCAGCACGCCGCAAATATTCATCATGCGTTTCCTTTTGTAACTTCGAACAATGTGACAGCGTTTGCCGGGCAGACCGCCTTGCAGCTGCCGCAACCATTGCAGGCATCCGGATCAAGCAGCGGCACGTCCCGGCCGCCGGCAAGCAGGCGAAATGAAATCGCCTGCGGTTCGCAGACATCGACACAACTGCGGCAGGCAATACCGTTGTAGGACAAACAGGCCGAACCTATCCCGGCCTTCCATAACCATGGGCGCGGATTTGTACGATTGAGAGCGCCGGTCGGGCAGGCATCGATGCAGGCGGCGCAAAACGTGCAACCCTCAAGTGCGAAATCAAGCGTTGGCATCCCGCTGGCGTCAAAGGCGACAATGTTTTCGGGGCACGCTTCGGCACAAGCGCGGCATTCTTCATCGCAAAGGGCCTGAAACAGCCTTTCCTCAACGGCGCCGGGCGGCCGCATGACCGGCGGGAGAGGCTTGCGGCCTCTCAGAAAGTCCCTGCGTGCGATGCTGGCCCCCATGGGCAAGACCCCCGGTTAAGCTCAAGGGAATTATCGTTGGGGCAAACTATTTACAGCGGTAACGTGTGGCCTTGATCTTGATCAAGGGTTGCGCGCAAAATCCGGATTGCCGGGCTGATTCCGTCAGCCGCGCAGAAATTCGCGAAGCAGCAGGATTTCATGATCGGTGGCAAGCGTGGGTGCATGGCCTATGCCGGAGAACTCGTGAAATTCCACATTGTTGCCGCGTCCGACCATTTCAGTGGCCGTACTTGACGGCAGGACATCGGATTCCGCGCCACGCAAAAGCATGGTTCTTGCGGCCACCGCGTCCCATTGCGGCCAGCAGTCGAGGTCGGACTTGTGATGGGTAAACTGGGTGGCGATCTGCGGATCATAGTGAATGGTAATTTTGCCGTTATCGGTCCGGCGCAGCGAGGTGTCGGTCATGCGGCGCCAGAAGGCATCGCTGTTGGGGCCGAATGGAGCATAATTGGCACGCAACCAGCCCTCGAGTTCAGCCGCCGTGTCGAAGACCGGCGGATTGCCGACATAGGAGGCAATACGCTCAGTTGCGTTTTCCGGGACCCACGGCCCGATGTCGTTGACCACAAGATGTGTGATCCGGCCTTTCAGCCGGCCGCCGGCCAGGGTCACGCCGATCAGGCCGCCCATCGACGTACCAACCCAGCGCAGTTTGCCAATTTCATAATGATCGAGCAGGCCAAGAACGATGTCACCGAACGCTTTGTAGGAATAATCAATCTTCGCATCGCGCGCCCATGAGGAAAGACCGCGGCCGAGCGTGTCGGGGCACAGCACATGATAGGTTTCGCTGAGCGCTTCGGCGGCCTCGTCAAAATCACGACCGGTTCGCGCCAGGCCATGCCACATGATCAATGGCGGATTGCCGGGCAGACCCCATTCATTGACGTGAATCTCGTACCCGCAGGTTTGAACATAGACGGATCGCATCGCGCTCATCATTCACCAGCCTTTTTCATCAGCGTGCCGGCTATGCCGGCGGGAAAGAAATAGACCAAGAGGATGAAGAGAACCCCGAGCCACAACAGCCAACGATCCGGTTCGAGCAAATGCGGCAACACCGGTATATCTGCCGTGGCGATGGCTCCAGCTTCCATCAGGTCTTTCAGGTAGAATTGCGCAAGGCTCATGACGGTCACACCGATCACCGCGCCGTGCATCGTTCCCATGCCGCCGATGACGACCATCAGCAGGATGTCGATCATGATCGCAAAGGACAGCGTCGTGTCGGGGCCGGTATATTTGAGCCACGTCGCCCAGAGGATACCGGCCAGGGCGGCGATGACCGCGGCGATGACGAAGATCGCGGTGCGGTAGGCGACGACCCGGTAGCCGATGGCTTCGGCACGCAGCTCGTTTTCGCGAATGGCCTCGAGGACTGTACCAAGCGGCGAAGCGACGATGCGCAGCATCGCAAAAAACAGTGCAAGACTCGACAGGAATACAAAATAATAGGCGGCGATCTTTCCGTTCATGCGCACGTCGAAAACTGCCAACACCTTGCCGTCATCGCCGGTCATCAGTTTTGTTGCGGGCGAGAAAAGCTTCGGTGCACTGTAAACCAGGCCGTCTTCACCGCCGGTGAAATCCGACAATTGTGACGCCAGCACCATCATTACCGAAGCGGCGGCAAGAGTGACCATCGCGAAAAAAATCGCCTTTACCCTGAGCGACAGCAGCCCGATCGCGATTGCCAGAATGATGGCCGCGGCGACGCCGGCAGAGCCGCCGAGAAATACGGCATCCCAACCGGGACCCATCTGTTTGAGGGCAATCGCCGTGCCGTAGGCACCAAGGCCGAAAAACATCGTGTGGGCAAAAGAGACAATGCCGGTGTAGCCGATCAGGAGATCGTAGCTGGCAACCAGGGCAATGAAGATGCAGATGCGCGCGGCGACCTGCTGGCTGCGGACATCGGGAAACAGGAATGGGGCAAACATCAGCGCGAGCCCGATTGCCGCGACGATGGCGTATACGGCAATGCGTCCGGTATTGAAGCGTTTTGCCGCCCGATGGGACGTTGCGGATGTATCGGTCATCCAGGCGGCCTCATGGTTTTACCGCCGGGCGCAGGCCCCATGGCCTCCACAACAGGATCGCCATCATCAGGACCATGTTGGATGCCAGTGACAGTTTCGGGAAGATGAAGGCTACATAGTTGCCGAGCAGTCCGACCAGCAGTGCGCCCAAGAGCGACCCTTCGATCGATCCGAGGCCGCCGATAATGACAACGATAAAGACGAGAATCATGATTTCGCCGCCGAGAGCCGGAGAAATCAGCCCCTGGTAGCCGGCCCACATCGCCCCGCCCATCGCTGCAAGCGCACTGCCGGTCATGAACACTGCTACAAACAGCCTGTCGACCTTGAAGCCCAGCGCCTCGACCATTTCGCGGTTCTCGACCCCGGCGCGGATCAACAGGCCGATCCTCGTGCGTTTCAGGGTGACATACAACGCGATATAGACGGCAAGCCCGAGCAGGAAGGCGAAGATGCGGTATATTTCGATGGAAACATCGCCGATGATCAGGGATCCGGACAGGATTTGCGGACGCGGCACGGCAACCGGATTGCCACCCCAGATCATCAAGATGAGCTGTTCGGCAACGATTAGCGCACCCATGGTGATCAGGATCTGGCGCAGGTGATCGCGGTAGACCGGCTTGATGATGACCTGTTCGAAGAACCATCCGGCCAGCAGCCCGAACAAGGCCGCAGCGGCAATAGCGGAAAAAATTGCTGCAAGGTTGAGGACAAACGAATCGGCCGAAACCCAGGCTGCCAAGGCTGCGAGTACGGTTGCCGCAATGAATGCACCGAATGAAATGAATGCGGAATGGCCGAAGTTCAGGACATCCATCAGGCCGAAAACGAGGCTCAATCCCGAGGCCATCAGGAATATCATCATGCCCATGGCAAGGCCTGCAACCGTCAGCGTGACCCATGTCGGAAAGGACCCGACCAGCGGCAGTGCGATGATCATCAGAATGACGGGAAGCGCGTTGACGCCGCCGAAGCGATTGACAAGATCCCTCATCACTGCAGCTCCATCGACAGGGAGAGCAGTTCGCCTTGCAGCTTCTCGTCGGCGGCAAGATCGGCCATCGCACCGTTGTGGACGATACGGCCGTCATCGACGACCGAAACGCCGCGTCCCAGCGATTTGGCAAACAGGAAATTCTGCTCCACGAGAAGGATGGTCGTTTCCCTGCCGATTTCCCTGAATGTCGCGATCATGTTGCCGATGATCGCCGGTGCAAGGCCCTTGGTCGGCTCATCAATCAGGATCAACTGGCGCGGTTCGATAATGGCGCGCGAAATTGCCAGCATTTGTTTCTGTCCACCGGACAGCGCCCAGGCGGCCTTGTCCCAGAATTGTTCAATCGCCGGGAACAGGTCGAAGATGCGGTCAAGTCGGTCCTTGTCAAACCGGCCGGTCGCGGATGCCAGGCGAAGATTTTCCTCAACCGTCAAGCCACCGAATATACCCATGTTTTCCGGAACATAGGCAATGCCGAGCCGTGCAATGTCGGACGCATGAAGTGCCGAAATGTCATGGTGGCGGAAGACAATGGCACCCTTTCGGGCGCGCCACAGACCCATGATGGTGCGCAGCGTCGTCGTCTTGCCGGCACCATTGCGGCCAAGAAGCACATGAACGCCGCCTTCGGGAATGTCGAGCGAGACCCCGTGCAGGATATGGTACTGGGCGATGTCGGTGTGGACATCGTCGAGCCTGAGAATGGCACCGCTCATGCCGCCTCCTCACCACCAACAGGCGTTCCAAGATAGATTTCACGCACGATCGGCATCGCCATAACCGTTTCGGGGTTTCCATCGGCAACCAGGGCGCCGTTGTGGAGAACAGCAATACGGTCGGCAAGCGCGCGCACGACATCCATCTTGTGCTCGACCAGCAGGATCGTTTTCGACTTGTCCTGCTTGATGGTCTCGATCAGTTCGAGGATGACCGGTGCCTCATGCACCGACATGCCCGCCGTCGGTTCGTCGAACATGAAAATATCCGGTTCCATGGCGAGCAGCAGCGCGACTTCGAGCTTGCGCTGGTCGCCATGGGGCAGTGCCGCAGCCGGCAGCAGGGCGACCTTGTCGAGCCGGGTCGCCCGCAAATGCTCCATGGCTCTCTCTCCGAGATCGCTCCAGGCGGCAGCCCGTGAAAATATGCGCGGGCCGACACCGCGCCTTGCCTGGACTGCAAGACGGGTGTTTTCGAGAACGGAAAGTTTCGGAAAAAGGTTGGTCAGCTGGAATGCCCGGCCGATGCCCGACTTTGCCCTCGCCGATGGCGATGTCGCCGTGATGTCGCGGCCGGCCTTGAGGATCGTGCCTTCGCTCGGGCGCAGCTGCCCGGAAACAAGGTTGAAAAACGTGGTCTTTCCGGCGCCGTTCGGTCCGACAATGACTGTCAGTTCGCCAGGCCTGAATGCGCAACTGACGTTGGCAACGGCGGCATGACCGCCAAAGCGGATCGTCAGGTTCCTGGTTTCTATTGACGGGTGCATGGTTGGTGGCCGGCGCAAGTGAGCGCGGATTGTTCCGCGCTCTCCTGCCGGACTTTTACTGCTGGTTGTTACGGCCGATCGGGATATCCATCTCTTCGGCCTTGATTTCACGAACCAGTTCGGGAATCGCCCATTTCACCGCATCATCGACCTTGATCTTGAAGTGATACATCGATTGCAGTGCCTGATGGTCTTCCGGACGGAAGGTCATCGTTCCCTTCGGGGTCTCCCAGCTCATGCCTTCCATGGTCGAAATCAGCGTATCTGTATCCCATTCGCCCGCTGTTTCCAGCGCCTTGACGATTGCCAGCGCAGCAGCCATGCCACCTGCGGTGAAGAAGTCGGGCGGTGAATTGAAGCGCTTGGTGTGTTCGGCCACCAGCCAGTCGTTGATCGGGTTCTTCGGGTTCTCATAGTAGTAATAGATCGCGCCTTCCATGCCGGGTACGCGCTTGTAGGTCGGCAGGACCGGCAGGATATGGCCGCCGGTCGAAATCTCGATGCCGAACCGCGACGGCTCCATGCCGGTCAGCGCTCCCATCGGATCGCCGGAGCCGGCGACATAGATGAGGATGACCTTGCGGCCTTCCTTGTCTTTCAGCGCGTTGAACAGGCGTTCGCCCACGGCCGTATAGTCCGTGGTCTTCAGCGGCACATATTCCTCGGCCTCGATCGTGGCGCCGGATCCTTCCAGCGCCTTCTTGAAGGCGGCAATGCCGTCCTTGCCGAACGCGTAGTCCTCGGCAAGCGTTGCAACATGCAGGTTGGCGTCCGGCTTGAGCGCCAGCGCCTGGGCCTGCATGTCCATCGACGAATTGCGCGACGTCTTGAACACATAGCGGTTGGAATCGGGTCCGGTCAGCGAATCGGCCACCGCCGGTTCGACGACGAGAATTTTCTGGTACTCGGCGGCGATCGGAAGCATGCCCTTTGTGACGCCCGAAGATGTTCCGCCGACGGCAATGAGCACATCATCGTCACCATAGGCCTCTGCCAGCACGGCGCGGGCGACATCGGGTTTGAACTGCGTATCCTTCTTGATGATCTCGATCTTGCGGCCCTTCACCATGCCGGTGCCCTTGGTGGCGTACTCGATACCCATTTCAAATCCGGTCTGGGTCTGTTTCGAAAAAGCCTCGAAAGCGGAGCCCGACAGGCCGTGTACCAGTGCGATCTTGACCGGTTCGCCGTCCTGGGCGGTCGCGGAATATCCTGCGAACGCCAGTGTGGCGGCCATTGCCACCATGGCAAGTTGTTTGCGCATTGTCTGTTCTCCCATGCAAATGCCGTTCAGGCACAAATTCTGGTTATCGAAAAACTATCACTCACTGGGCGCCTGATGCGCAATATCGTATAAATACGGTATTATGGCTGTCACCATGCCCGAAGACCTGAACGCGATCGCTTTCGAATCTGCCCCGATTGGCATCGTAATGACCGAAAACCGCGTCATTCGTGCCTGCAATCCCGCTTTTGCGGAAATGTTCGGGTATGACCGTTGCGAACTGATCGACCGGTCATTTGCCATTTTGTACCCGACCGTCGAGGAATTTGTGCAGGTCCGCAATCTGGGCGTAGAGCCATTGCGCCAGACCGGGCGGTATTCGGACGAACGCATCATGGCAAAAAATGACGGCACGCTTTTCTGGTGCCGTGTGCGCGGCAGAACGCTGACGACGTCCGGCGATCCGCTTGCACGCGCCGTGTGGAGCTTCGCCGACCTTTCCTATGCGCGTACCGTGACCCAACTGACAAAACGGGAACGCCAGATCGTCATGCATCTGGGCGAGGGCCGCACAAGCAAGGAGATTGCCCGGTTGCTGGCTATCTCCCACCGTACTGTCGAAGCCTACCGCGCCCGCCTTTTAAAAAAATACAAAGCCGGAAATGTTGCCGAACTACTGTCCCATCTCGGTGAAATGCCGGTTTGATCCACCTTTATAAGGCTTGTACGGAAGGCTGATGGAATATGCAGCCCAAATAGTATATCTGTCTGACTATCTGGCGCGTTGATTGTAGAGATTGCGGTAGTAATGAGTGACGTCAAAAAGACCCTGGAATATTTTGAACAAGCCAATTTCCCGGCAGTTTGCCAGGTGTGCAACGCCCGTGTCCACGGCATTTGTGGCGCACTAAAGATGCCGGAGCTTGTCCATCTCGGCCGATACACAAAGCAGCGCCACCTTCGCAAGGGTGAAGTCATCGCGTTCGATGAGGACGACGTCATCGAATATGCCAACATTGTCAGCGGTGTTGTCAAACTGACCAAGATTCTCGCCGACGGACGCCAGCAGATTGTCGGCGTCCAGTTTGCGCCGGAGTTTGTCGGGCGGCCTTTTTCCGATGCCGTCAAAATCACGGCGGAAGCAGCCACCGATATCGAGATCTGCGTCTTTCCGAAAAAGGCGCTGGAATCCATGCTGGACGAGGCGCCGGACTTCGAGAGACGCCTGTTCGGCCAGACGCTTGTTCAACTGGACGAGGCCCGCGAGTGGATGGTGACGCTGGGCCGCAAGACCGCGTCGGAAAAAGTGGCGAGCTTCCTCCTGCTTTTGACACGTCACGTCGCCAAGCCGATTGCCGGCTCAAATGCAGTCCATTTCGAACTGCCGTTCACGCGGGCCGACATGGCAGATTTTCTCGGGCTGACGATCGAAACCGTCAGCCGGCAGATGACCAAGCTCAGAAAAGCCCGCATCATAGAAATCGAAAACAGCCACCACATCACGATACCGCGTATTGCGGCGCTGGAAGGCGCAAGCGAAATCGAAACGTGATCGGTTAGAGCGCTGCCGAGTAGCGTGCTTCGCGCTTTTTCATGTAGGCGTCGAACCACGAGGCAACGGTACGGGCAAACGGACGTGCGTCCACCGGTATCTCGAAACTGTCGCCTGAGATATGGCACAAGCCATCTGGGTCATTTTGCGCCGCGATTGCCGCCTCGCCCAGAACCGTTGCCGCCGCGTCCCCGTGGTGTTTGCGAAAGGCCTTCATATCGACCCGGAAGTCGCTCATCAGCCGTTCGATGAACGCACCGCGGATGATGTCATCCTCGCTCAGTTCCAGTCCGCGTCCGATGGGTAGCGCGCCTGACCTGACCGTTGCCATGTATTGGCCTGTCGCAGTGATATTCTGGACATAACCGAAGCGGGTTTTGCCAATGGATGAAGCGCCCAATCCGATCAGGGTTTCGCAGGGATCGTCAGTATAGCCCTGGAAATTGCGGTTGACGCGGCCGTCCAGCGCAGCTCGCGCCAGACTGTCCTGGGGACGGGCAAAATGATCAATGCCAATTTGCTGATAACCGGCTTCTTTGAGAATCGCCTCGGCGCGTCGCGCCTGGCGATATCGCTCACCGCTGTCGGGCAATGAACTTTCGTCAATCATCTGCTGGTGTTTTTTCATCCATGGCACATGTGCATAGCCAAAAAGGGCAATGCGGTCCGGTTGAAGCGACACAACATCGGCCATGGTGCGTTCGAGTGTAGTGAGCGTCTGATGGGGCAGGCCGTATAGCGCATCAATATTGAGCGAGTGGACGCCCATGGCGCGCAACCGGTTGGCGACATCGCGCGTATCCTCAAAAGACTGCGGCCTGTTGATTGCAGCCTGCACGGCCGGATCGAAATCCTGCACGCCGATACTGGCGCGGTTCATACCAAGGACGTTGAGCGCCTCGAACAGATCGGTCGTTGCATCCGACGGATCAATCTCGACGCTGATCTGGGCGTCGTCGCGGAACGTGAAGACATCTCCAAGGCGCTCGCGCAGCTCTTCCATGTCCCACGATTTCAACAGGGAGGGCGAACCGCCGCCAAGATGAAGCTGGCCGAGTTGCGGTTTGAAGCCAAGCGCCTCGCCGAGCAACGTCAATTCCTGCGACAGCACGCCAAGATAGGCGCGAACCGGTTCGTAGCGCGTGGTGTGTTTCGTGTGACAGCCGCAAAACCAGCACAGGCGGTCACAAAATGGAATGTGGATATAGACTGATACCGGATCGGTGCGGCTGATCTGGCGCAACCACGACAGATAGGTGCCAGCATCAACCGCATCACTGAAATGCGGTGCCGTCGGATAACTGGTGTAGCGCGGAACGGGTGCGCTGTATCTGGCGACCAGCGCGTATTTGTCGATCATGCCCGGTTCTCCGTCCTGCCCAGCAGCATGGGGATCAGGTGTTCGCGCTCAAAGGCAATGTGGCGGCGCAGGCCTTCAAAGAACCCGCGCAGCATGTAGGCCAGCTTGTCGGTATTGCGGTGCTGGGGTTCGGTGACGAAACTCATCAGGGCCTCGGTCACCTCCTCTGCAAAACTTTCATCCTCCCAGTGTTCATACCGCAGACGCTCCAGCGTTGAGGCAAGCTGGACATTGTCGGCATGGATGCGTCGGGCCGCCGGAAACAGCACCTCTTCCTCGAATTCATGCCCCCGCTTTATTTCAGGATAGATCGTTCGCGCAGCATGGAGACAGATCTG
>JAHEGF010000003.1:29752-36486 GCA_024645155.1 Phyllobacteriaceae bacterium
CCAGTTCGGCGCAAAGCTGCATTTGATGGGAGTGATAGCGTCTTAACGTCTCGATAACGTCGGCGAAACTGTTATCTTTCGAGGTCTCCGCGGAAGGCATGTTCGATGCCTGCTCCTCTAATGCCAGCGACCGGGCAATTTTCAATTCGGACACGTCCCCCCGGTCGGGTTGCATATGCCCTAAATACAGGCGAAATCCGCTATTTTGCGTTTCCCGCCATGACGTCACATAGTGGCGAAGGCAAAGTTTCGTGCTTTGACATGAATCAATGTAGGGAGCAGGTGCCGGGTGCAGTGCTTGGCGTTGAGGTGGCCACGGCTGCCTGCTAATGATTCCGCCAAAAAGGAACTGGGGACATCACAATGAAATTCGGAATTGAAACGGTGATGCTGGGGCTCGCCACCTTTCTCGCCTTGCTTGGAGCGGCCTTTGCACACGACGAGCTGTTTCGCGCGCATGCGTGGGTGCTGTTTGCCGTCCTGTTGATCGCAACGGTGATTTTGATGCGCAAGATCACCTTCGCGCCGGCAGGGCAGGCTGCCGAGGCAGAGGAACAGGGCTACAATGACGACATACTGCGATATGGTGTCATTGTCACAATGTTCTGGGGCGTTGTCGGCTTTCTGGTCGGTGTCGTTGTCGCCGCTCAGCTTTCATGGCCGGACCTGAATATCGAGCCATGGTTCAATTTCGGGCGGATGCGCCCGCTGCACACTTCGGCGGTCATTTTTGCCTTTGGCGGAACAGCCCTGATCACCACCAGTTTCCACGTCGTGCAGCGCACCTGCCACGCACGGCTGTTTGGCGGCAATCTGGCGTGGTTCGTTTTCTGGGGCTACCAGCTGTTCATCGTGCTGGCAGCAACCGGTTACCTGCTGGGCATCACGCAGTCCCGCGAATATGCCGAACCGGAATGGTATGTCGATCTGTGGCTGACGATCGTTTGGGTCGCCTATCTGATCGTGTTCCTCGGCACGCTGATCAAGCGCAAGGAACCGCATATCTATGTCGCCAACTGGTTCTACCTTTCCTTCATTGTCACCGTTGCCATGCTGCACGTGGTCAATAACCTGGCGATTCCGGTGTCGTTCCTCGGGGTCAAAAGCTACTCGGTCTTTGCCGGTGTCCAGGACGCACTGACCCAATGGTGGTACGGCCACAATGCGGTCGGCTTCTTCCTCACCGCAGGCTTTCTCGGCATGATGTATTACTACATCCCCAAGCAGGCCAACCGGCCGGTTTATTCCTACCGGCTGTCGATCGTCCATTTCTGGTCGCTGATCTTCCTGTACATCTGGGCGGGTCCGCACCACCTGCACTACACGGCTCTGCCCGACTGGGCGCAAACACTCGGCATGGTATTCTCGATCATGCTGTGGATGCCGTCGTGGGGTGGCATGATCAACGGTCTGATGACACTTTCGGGCGCGTGGGACAAACTGCGGACCGACCCGATCATCCGCATGATGGTGCTGGCGCTGGCGTTTTACGGAATGTCGACGTTTGAAGGACCGATGATGTCGATCAAATCGGTCAATTCACTGTCCCACTACACCGACTGGACCATCGGCCACGTCCATTCCGGAGCGCTCGGCTGGGTCGGCATGATCTCGTTTGGCGCCATCTATTATCTTGTGCCGATCCTGTGGGGCCGCGAACGGCTTTATTCGCTGCGCCTGGTCAACTGGCACCTGTGGCTCGCCACACTCGGCATCGTTGTTTACGCGGCAGTCCTGTGGGTTGCCGGCATCACGCAGGGGCTGATGTGGCGCGAATATGATGACCAGGGTTTCCTGGTGAACTCGTTTGTCGACACCGTAACGGCCATTCATCCCGAATATGTCATGCGCACATTCGGCGGCTTGCTGTTCCTTCTTGGAGCACTGGTCATGGCCTACAACCTCTACAGAACAATCAAGGGTGATATCCGCGAGGAGGCCCCGATGGGGGGTGAAGCTCCTGCAATGTCACCGGCCGAGTGAGGGAGACGACAATGTCCATACTTAACAGACACGGCGCGGTAGAACGCAACGCAACCCTCCTCCTGGTCCTGTCACTGGTCGTGGTCCTGATCGGCGGCATCGTTGAGATCGTGCCGCTTTTCTATCTCAAGAACACGATCGAGAAAGTCGAGGGCATGCGCCCCTACACACCGCTGGAGCTGGCGGGACGCAATATCTACATCCGCGAGGGGTGTTATGTATGCCACAGCCAGATGATTCGTCCGTTCCGCGATGAAGTGGAACGTTACGGCCACTATTCGCTGGCTGCCGAAAGCATGTATGACCACCCGTTCCAGTGGGGCTCGAAGCGCACCGGGCCCGACCTGGCGCGGGTCGGCGGCCGGTATTCAGACGAATGGCATGTGGTCCACCTGAAAGAGCCCCGCGATGTCGTTCCCGAATCGATCATGCCGAGCTACTCTTTCCTGGCAAGGACCAATCTTTCCTACAAGAACTTCGAGGATCACCTGGTTGCAAACCGCATGGTCGGCGTGCCGTACAGTGATGACATGATCGAAAACGCCGTTGCGGACCTGATGGCGCAGGCCGATCCGGACGCCGACTCCTCGGGCCTGGCGGAACGTTATGCAAAGGCGTCGGTTCGCGATTTCGACGGCAATCCGCAAATGCTTTCGGAGATGGATGCGCTGATAGCCTACATGCAAATGCTCGGCACGCTTGTCGACTTCACGGCCTACAAGGCCGAAGAAAACCTGCGTTAGGAGGCGGGAATGGATTACGAAACATTGCGCCACCTCGCAGACAGCTGGGGTCTGTTGTACCTGTTCATCGTGTTTGTCGGCATTGTGGCATACACCTTCCGGCCGGGCTCGAAAGCCAAGGCTGACCGGATCGCACAAATACCGCTCAATGAGGAATACAAAAATGGCGAATAAGGACATAGACGAACTGAGCGGCATTGAGACAACCGGCCACGAATGGGACGGGATCCGAGAACTCAACAACCCGTTGCCGCGCTGGTGGGTGTGGACCTACTACCTGACGATCCTGTTTGCCGTCGGATACGTTATCTACTACCCGGCCATTCCGTTGATCGAGGGATCGACAATGGGCATTTCCGGCCAGACGAACCGCAGTGTAGTCGAACAGGAACTTGCGGCAGTCAGCGCTGCGAAGGCGGATCTCGTATCCAAAATCGAATCGAGCGGACTGGAAGACATTCGTGCCAACGAGGACCTTTACCGTTTTGCCGTTGCCGGTGGCGGTTCGCTATTCAAGGTCTATTGCTCGCAGTGTCACGGATCGGGCGCGCAAGGGGCTCCCGGATACCCGAACCTCAATGACGATGACTGGCTTTGGGGCGGTGATCTCGAAACGCTGTACACGACGATTGCCCATGGGGTGCGCAACGAACAAAGCGATGATGCACGCGTATCGGAGATGCCAGCCTATGGCGCCGACGAGTTGCTGGATAGCGAACAGATCGGGCAAGTTGCGCAATATGTGCTGAAACTTTCCGGCCAGGAGCACGACGATGCCGCAGCCGAGGAAGGTATGGTGGTGTATGAAGAAAACTGCGCCGCCTGTCATGGCGAGGACGGAACCGGTGGCCGTGACTTCGGGGCGCCGAACCTGGCTGACGCGATCTGGCTTTATGGCGGCACTGGCGAGATGATTGCGCGCCAGGTAAACAAACCGCGCCACGGCGTGATGCCCGCATGGGCCGGGCGCCTGGGTGACGTCGGCGTCAAACAGCTTGCGCTTTATGTCCACAGTCTTGGCGGTGGCGAATAGTTCAACTGCCGGGATCCCGCCGAAGCAACCGGTCCTTTGCGGACCGGTCGGCGCCGGCGCGTTGCGGGAACAGGCTGTTTGACGCAGATTGACATGAACTGTGCCCGCGAACGGGTGCATGATAGGCTATCTTCAGCGCCGTACGGAGAGCGCAGCAGTGCATACGGAAATTGACACCGACCAGTCAGACAAGGCAGCGGTACAGCGCATTGACGTGGAAGCGGTCAATGCCAAGGAAACCCGCGTACTCTACGCGGCGCGCAAGAAGATTTTTCCCAAACGGGCCGAAGGCTGGTTCCGCCACCTGAAGTGGTGGATCATGGCGATCACACTTGGCATCTACTACCTGACACCGTGGATACGATGGGACCGGGGGCCCTACGCGCCGGACCAGGCGGTTCTTGTAGATCTTGCCCACCGGCGTTTCTATTTCTTCTTTATCGAAATCTGGCCGCAGGAATTCTTTTTTGTTGCCGGCATGCTGGTCATGGCGGGGATCGCGCTGTTCCTGGTTACCTCGACCGTCGGCCGTGCATGGTGCGGCTATACCTGTCCGCAAACGGTATGGGTCGACCTGTTCGTTGCCGTGGAGCGATTTGTTGAGGGCGACCGTGGGGCGCGTATCCGGCTTGATGCCGCTCCGATGAGCCGGTCCAAGTTCATCAAGCGTACCGTCAAGCATATCCTGTTTCTGGTGATTTCGTTCGCCACGGGCGGCGCGTGGATATTCTATTTCGCCGATGCTCCGACGCTGCTTCTCGATTTTGTCACCGGACAGGCGCCGTTTGTCGCCTATGCGACGGTTGCCGTGCTGACGGTCACCACCTACGTGCTTGGCGGGCTGATGCGCGAACAGGTCTGCACCTACATGTGCCCGTGGCCGCGCATCCAGGCTGCGATGCTCGACGAAAATTCACTGACCGTGACCTATAATGACTGGCGCGGCGAGCCGCGCTCGCGCCATCGCAAGAAGATGCAGGCCGAGGGTCATCTCGTCGGCGATTGCGTCGATTGCAATGCCTGTGTTGCTGTGTGCCCGATGGGTATCGATATCCGCGACGGCCAGCAGCTTGAATGCATAACCTGCGCGCTGTGCATTGATGCCTGTGACAACATCATGGGCAAGATCGGCAAGGAACACGGACTCATATCCTATGCGACGCTAAGCGAATACAATTCCAACATGGTGATTTCGGGCGCGCCGCTGGTCAATGTCGACGGCGACCGCGTATTCGACCGCACAAAACTCGATCCGGCGAAGGTGCGCGACCCCGACGGCAATTTCAATCCGGCGCTCAAGCACACGACCTGGCGGTCCTTCATCAGGCCAAGGACAATCATCTATGCCGGGTTCTATTCACTGATCGGCATTGCGCTTCTCGTTGCGCTCGGATTGCGCTCCAGGCTCGATATCTCGGTCCGCCCGGACCGCAATCCGGTGTTCGTCGTGCTTTCCGATGGTTCGATCCGCAACGGATATCAGCTCAACATCCGAAACATGATAACGCAGCCGCGGCGTTTCGATGTCTCGGTTGAAGACCTGCCCGGCGCATCGATCAAGATCGCGGGAACGGACGACGAGCTTGGAAACAGGTTTTTTGCCGATGTCGATGCCGACCAGTTGCGCGCTATCCGCCTCTATATCAAGGTGCCGCGTGACCTTCTGAAGGAGCAGAAAACGGATTTCCGTTTCATCGTCACCGAAACCGGGGGCAGCGAAACGACAAGTTACACGGCGCGTTTCGAGGCGCCAGAGGATATTGGACAATGACACGGTCACCCGGAAACACACCCGCTGCTGGCACATTCACCGGACGTCACATGGCGATAATCATGGTCGGATTTTTCGGTGTGATCATTGCCGTCAACGTGACCATGGCAGTGTTTGCATCAACCAGCTGGACCGGGCTTGTAGTCAAGAACAGCTATGTGGCGAGCCAGAATTTCAATGGCGAAATGGAAATCGCCCGCAAACAGAAGGCGCGTGGCTGGAAATCGGATATTTCCTACTTCAACGGTGTTCTTTCAGTTACCGTTACCGACGCAAGAGACGCTGCCGTCTTGCTTGATACCGTCACATCGGTTGCGGAACGGCCGTCGCACGAAGGCGAGGACCAGACTGTCGCACTGGTTCATCAGGGCGGTGGCCTTTACCGCGGAACCTTGCAGCTCAATCCCGGGCTGTGGAACCTGCGGGTCACCGGGGGTGGCCAAGAAACCCTATATCGCCGTGATCTCCGGCTGATCGTCCGCGACGGAAACGGTATACTGCAATGACCTGTTGCGGCGGTGACGGCTTCGCCGGCGAAATTGCCGGAAAGGTCTCAAGCGAGGGCCAGGCAAGGATAGCCGAGGAGAGATTGCGGCAAGCCGCCCACATCGCCGGGCCGGGGCTGCTGCAAAACGACTTTATCGTTCCCGACATGCATTGCGCCGCCTGCCTGGCGAAGATCGAACGCACGCTTCACGGTCTGCTGTTCGTCGAGAATGCACGCGCAAACCTGTCAACCAGACGGGTGTCGGTACTATGGAAACCGGATGACGGCAGTGCAACGGAAATTAGCCAGGCACTGACTGCTGCCGGTTATCAGAACACGCCGTTCGACCTTGCGGAACTCGATCCGGAAAATGGCGCGAAAATCAGCCGGCGGTTGATGACGTCGCTTGCAGTCGCCGGTTTTGGCGCCGCCAACATCATGCTGCTATCGGTTTCGGTGTGGTCCGGGGCCGATGCGGAGACCGCGCAGCTGTTCCACCTGATATCCGGGCTGATTGCCATTCCGATCGTCGCCTATGCCGGACAACCTTTTTTTGCGTCGGCCTATTCGGCGCTGAAGGCCGGCGGTCTGAACATGGACGTGCCGATATCGCTTGCCGTGCTGCTTGCCCTGTTCATGAGCATCTATGAAAGCATGACTGGTGGCGAAAATGCCTATTTCGACGCCGCAGTGATGTTGCTGTTCTTTTTGCTGATC
>JAHEGF010000335.1 GCA_024645155.1 Phyllobacteriaceae bacterium
GATGCAGCTTGCAGCGGCCAGAGACCGGGCCATCTCAGCCGTCTCCGCGGCCGAGCAAATGCCGATTGACACATCTGCCAGGAGTTTTTCTGCGGGCTGCAGCGCCGCCAGTTCCCATACGGTTTTGTCGAGCTGCTTGGCTTCAAGATCCCAGAGGGCGCAGTCGATGGCATTCCTGGCGGCGTTTGCGGGGAGCAGTTCGCGTAGCGTGCGTCGGTCGACCTGGCCGCCTTGCAGCATCGGGGCAAGGCGGCCGATGTCTGCCAGCGTCCCCTCGGGGGTTTGCCCGTACATTGCCATTGGGCAGCATTCGCCCCGGCCGACATAGTTACCGTCACGGATTTCGACGCTTACGGTATCCATGCCGGAAAGTGTGCCAAAGGCAACCCGAAACGAGCCTGTAAATTCTAGAAATTGCCGTGCAGAGGAGACTTCCACGGATAAATGCCCTGCCAGTAAACGTTATGGCAGGATCATATTGCTAATACGGCAATTTTGTCAAACAAAACTTGCTATAAATGCAAATTTAAATCAAAGTCAGGCGGACAAATCGGCCCATTGCCGGGCATTGAAGAATCGGCTCTCGAAATCGCCGGTGAGTGTAGTACTGCCGGTGCAATAGACCACCAGTACCCTTGCGGGAGCGTCGTTGGTAGCGACGATGGAGTGCCATTGATTGCCGTCCATGAAGAGGGCATCGCCAGCTTCAAGTACTGTCGGTGGACGCTCCCGGATGTACATGACAGCTTCGCCCTCAAGGACATACACGGCTTTCTCGCCGGGGTGTGAGACGAACTCCGACTCCCAGATCGAAATAGGATCGACTTCGAGGTAGACGCAATCCAGACAGCGGTTACCGACCTCGGTGAAAAGATGTTGCAGGGTGACCTCGCCCTCGCGCACCGCGGCCGTGCGTTCCCGTCGTCTGTCAACGGCCATGCGCGGCGCACGATCTTGTGTCTCGGTCATGCGGCTAGTGCCCGGCATGCCGACAAGGACCTCGGGTGGGACATCGAGTGCTTTTGCCAGGCTCTGGATTTTTTCAAGGTTTAGGGATAGTCGCGTGTTTTCTATCCGCGACAGAGAGGAAACAGATATTCCGCATTTTTTCGATAGGGCCTCCAGGGTCAGGCTTCGCTGCGTGCGCAGTTCTCGAATTCGCTTTCCCACCGATAGCGTGCCGGCGTGCTGTGGGTTCTTTAATGCTTCGGTATTTTCTGGGTCCGGGCTCATTCAGGGGTTCATCCTTTCCAGCTTGAGATCGTGAAAGTTGTAGGAGGGATCTGTGCGCGGGGATACAGCCTGCATTGTCGCCGATCTGACGCTACCTGCAGCGGTCTGCTGGAAGCTGATATAGGCGTCGGCGGCGAGCGCTCGATTGGACCAGCGTGCAATGAATCTGTCGCCATCCAGGTGATCGAGAACGGCCGTCAAATCGGTCGATCCCATGTCCAGTACAAGTCCTTCCGGGGTATGAGTCACCTCCACCTTGCCGAACCAGGCATCGTCGTAGCTGCCTGCGTAGTCATCGAGGGGCAGTGAAGGGCGCTTATCCGTTTTCTCGGGGCGGTCCAAGCCGGCATCGATGACCCTGGCGGCGGATTCGATCGCCTCGAGTTCCCTGGCAGCCGCCGCGGCAATGAGGTCTTCGGGTTCGTCAGCGAACGCATACTCGGCTAGCTGTGCCGCCAGAGCTCTCGCCGCGGTGGAGCTGCGATTGGACATGACCATGATGCCAATGCCTTCCCCGGGGAACAGGCTCAGATAACTCACCATGCCGGGCAAGCCCCCGGCGTGCTGAACCTGCAGGATGCCGAAGCTGTCCTGCAGGAACCAGCCGAGGCCGTAGGCGGCAAAGCTGCTGCCATCACCGCCCGTGCCATAGGCACCTACCGGCATGATCGTGGTCGGACTGTGCAGCAATCCCAGGTTGGACGCATCGAGAATAGGTTGACCCCCGTGCCGACCAAGATTGAACTGTATCCAGCGCGCCATGCCTTGCGCATCGCAGTAGATCCCGCCCGCCGCCTGTACGACGGGCGGCAAGGGAAAATCAACCACTTTCAGCTCGCCGTCGACGAGTTCATGGGCCGATGACCGGGAGGCGTTGCGAGGCACCTCTGAGTAGCCGGGAACACAGCGCTTCATTCCCAGTGGTTGCAGGATGTGTGTGTTGATGTAGTCACCCCAGCGCTGTCCGGAAAGTCGCTCCAGAAGGTCGCCGGCGACAACGTACAGCAGGTTATCGTAGGCAAATTCGCTTCTGAAACTGGTGGCGGGTTGCAGCCTGGCCAGGGCCCTGTATATCTGGTGCCGGTTGGCCTTGCTTTCGGTCAGTATGATCAGATCGCCCGCATAGGGTGCCAGGCCTGAGCGGTGGCTAACCAGGTCGGCAACCCGGAATTCCCGGGTGACCCAGGGGTCAGCCATCCTGAACTCGGGAATATGGTCGATCACACGATCATCCCAGCGCAGTTTTCCTGCGGCAACGAATTGTGCCAGGCCCGTCGTAGTGAAGGCCTTGCTCACGGAACCGATACCAAACAGCGTATCGGCTTGCACCGGGTTTTGCTGATTGATCTCCGCCACGCCGTAACCGCGCAGGTAATCGGGTGCGCCTGGCTGAACCACCGCGATCGCCAGCCCCGGTATGTTGAAGCGCTCCAGAGTCTTCGCGGCGGCGGCGTCAATGCGCTCCGGGCTAATCGAGTGGGGCGCCGCA
This sequence comes from Phyllobacteriaceae bacterium, assembly GCA_024645155.1. Taxonomy (GTDB): domain Bacteria; phylum Pseudomonadota; class Alphaproteobacteria; order Rhizobiales; family Rhizobiaceae; genus JAHEGF01. The sequence goes on from JAHEGF010000335.1 coordinate 2,723, forward strand.
AGCAGTTGAGTTACGAGGCCGAGTTCAAGTACGAGGATGGCAGCGAAGTAGCGAATCATAGCGTTTGACGAAGTTGGGGGATGGGGCAAGAATTACATAAATTTGCAGAAATAGCAAAAACGGTATTGATAAGATAAAGCCCTGGACTTGAATGAATCAGGCGGTACTAATGTAATGAACCATCCCCACTGTTGAATTGCACTGAATAATAAGCCATTTTCGAATGTTATTTGCATGATGGCCTGACCCACTTACCAGTAAAAATGTGTTGCCCGCTCAATCAGATAGGCAGTAACTTAAGATTCATTTTTCAGTGCAACCTGCGCGGCACATTTCCGTGCAACTCAACAGGACAGGCGTAAACTTGTCGGCACCGTTACTGAGGTCGACAGAGTAATTGTCTGCGCCGGGCCACTCCCCCTGCACGATTTGTACGACGAACTTAAGGACAGCGGTCCAGACTTCAGCCCGGTCGGCGGCGCCTATGAAGTCCTGGAACCGGACGCCACGCGCGCAATCAACCACGCCAGTTACCTGGCCGCGGCGGTTTAGTTATCGCACTGCGACTTTGCTTTGAG
>JAHEGF010000336.1 GCA_024645155.1 Phyllobacteriaceae bacterium
CGCTTTTAGACATAATTGAAGCTTTACTGAAAAAAGCGCAATATTTGCGACCGGATATCAAAGAATGAAGCGCGAAAGGTCGGTATTCTTGGCAAGGTCGCCGACATTTTCCTTCACATAGGCCGCATCAATCACAAAATCAGATCCTGCCTTGTCAGGGGCATTGAACGAGATATCGTCGAGAACTCTTTCCATGACCGTTTGCAAGCGCCTCGCCCCGATATTTTCAACCGAACTGTTGAGGTCGACCGCAATACCCGCAAGCGCGTCTATGGCATCATCGGTAAAGCTGATCGTGACGCTTTCCGTACCAAGCAGCGCGATATACTGCTTGATGAGGCTTGCCTCCGTCTCGGTCAGTATGCGCCTGAAGTCGTCCTTCTCGAGGGCTCTCAGTTCGACCCGTATCGGCAGCCGGCCCTGAAGTTCGGGCAGCAGGTCCGACGGCTTGGAGACATGGAACGCACCGGACGCGACAAACAGGATATGGTCGGTCTTGATCGCCCCGTATTTAGTGGCCACCGTTGTACCTTCCACCAGCGGCAGAAGATCGCGTTGCACCCCTTCACGAGACACTCCGGCACCGGCCGCGCCTTCGCGCGTCGCGATCTTGTCGATCTCGTCAAGGAAAACGATGCCGTCATTTTGTGCCAGATCGAGTGCCTCGTGGACAATCTGGTCCTCATCGAGCAACTTGTCGGATTCGTCATTGAGCAGGATGTCATGGGATTCCTTGACAGTCGTCTTGCGCTTTTTGGTGCGGCCCCCCATCGCCTTGGACAGCATGTCATTGATATTGAGTACACCGATATTGGCGCCCGGCATCCCGGGAACCTCGAAATTGGGCAAGCCTGAACCGGTGTCGGCAACCTCGAGTTCGATTTCCTTGTCGTCGAGTTCCCCGTCGCGCAATTTCTTGCGGAAGGATTCGCGCGTACCGGGGCTCGCCGTGGTTCCCACCAGGGCATCCAGCACGCGTTCCTCTGCGTTGAGATGCGCTTTCGCGGTGACCGCTTCACGCTTTTTGTCGCGCACCAGGCCAATCGATATTTCCACCAGGTCGCGGATGATCTGCTCGACATCGCGGCCGACATAGCCGACTTCGGTAAACTTCGTCGCTTCGACCTTGATAAAAGGGGCGCCGGCCAGTTTTGCCAGCCGCCGCGATATTTCCGTCTTGCCGACGCCGGTAGGACCGATCATTAGGATATTCTTTGGCATGACCTCTTCACGCATCTGTCCTTCAAGCTGCTGCCTGCGCCAACGGTTGCGCAAGGCAATGGCAACGGCGCGCTTGGCATCCTTCTGGCCAATGATGTAGCGGTCGAGTTCGGAAACGATCTCGCGGGGGGAAAAAGTGGTCATGATGCTCCTGTCGCGATGCCGGTAGGCTCAGCCCTCGGTGTCGAGCGTTTCAACAACGATATTGCTGTTCGTGTAGATACAGATTTCCGCGGCGATTTCCATGGCGCGCCGCGCGATGGCCTCGGCGTCCTTTTTGGTATCGGCGAGAGCCCGCGCCGCCGCGAGCGCATAATTGCCGCCTGAGCCGATTGCCATGATGCCGTCTTCGGGCTCAAGTACGTCTCCGGTTCCCGTCAGCGCCAGCGTAACCGATTTGTCGGCTACCAGCATCATCGCTTCCAGACGGCGCAGGTACCGGTCGGTACGCCAGTCCTTGGCAAGTTCGACACACGCCCGGGTCAGTTGGTCCGGATACTGTTCAAGCTTGGTTTCCAGTCGCTCCATCAGCGTAAAGGCATCGGCGGTCGCCCCGGCAAACCCGGCGATGACATTTCCCTTGCCGATGCGCCTGACTTTCTTGGCATTGCCCTTCATCACGGTCTGGCCGAGCGAGACCTGGCCGTCGCCGGCGATCACCACCTTGCCGCCCTTGCGCACGGTAATGATAGTGGTTGCATGCATCAAAGGCGTTCCATTTTCCGTCGCCATGTCGTACTCCGAAGCTGTTCCGGTTGCGCTTATGTATGCATCGCACACCTGAATGCAAATTCAATTCACCGCAACTGGCAATGTGGTGTACATGCTGCTAGAAGGCGGGCGCTTTCTGAGGAGCGGAGTGTGGCACATGGTAACCGCAAAAAAAGCGCGGTCGGCGAAGGTCGGACGCAAAACCAATGAAACCGATATTTCGGTCACCGTTGATCTCGACGGAACCGGTACATTTGATATTTCGACCGGTGTCGGCTTCTTCGACCACATGCTCGAACAACTGTCGCGGCATTCCCTGATTGACATGACGGTCAAGTCGGCGGGCGATCTTCACATCGACGATCATCACACCGTCGAGGATACCGGTATTGCCATTGGCCAGGCAATTGCCACTGCGCTCGGAAACCGCAGCGGCATCTGCCGTTTCGCATCGCTCGATCTGGCGATGGATGAAACGCTTACCCGGGCGGCCATGGACGTGTCAGGCCGGCCGTTCCTTGTCTGGAATGTCGTATTTCCCACGGCAAAGATCGGGACATTCGATTGCGAACTGGTGCGCGAGTTTTTCCAGGCGCTGGCACAAAATGCCGGCATCACGCTGCACGTGACCAATCACCATGGTGCCAACAGCCATCACATCGCCGAGACCTGTTTTAAGGCCGTGGCGCGGGTATTGCGCGCGGCAATCGAAGCTGATCCGCGTCAGCCAGGTACCATACCCTCAACCAAAGGCACGCTTTCTTCGTAGCGGTAACCACGATAGGGAATGACCATGACAAGTCATGTCGTCATGGTTCCGCCGGGAACCCGAAATACTGCGTTGGATGCCGAGTTCGTGCGCGACCGGTTTTCGGTTTTGGCATTTGCATTTCCGCTGTTCTGGCTGGCCTGGTATCGCCTGTGGATCGAAGCCCTCGTCTTGCTGGCGGCAAGCGTCGCGATAGCCCTAGCGGCTGCGAAATCGGGTTCGCCGGCGATCAGTGTCTTTGCAACAGCGGTGTCTTTCCTGATTTCGGTGTATGTAAGCCTCGAAGGCCCCGGCCTGCGACTTGCGGCATTGCGCCGCCGAGGATGGACCGACGCCGGCATTTTTGATGCGGCGACGGTTGAAGACGCCGCGATCCGCTTCTATGCGGAGACTGGCGGCGGCCCGAAAATGGCTGATGTTCCTGCACCGCCACGAAAGGCGATGCAACCGGTACCCGCAGTCCGCAACCCTTCCGATACCCTGGCGCTCGGCATGCTCGGCATGCCGGACGGGCGCTGACATGAAGGTGGCAATAATCGATTACGGCTCCGGCAATTTGCGTTCTGCCGGCAAAGCGTTTGAACGCGCTGCACGCGAA
>JAHEGF010000099.1:0-9896 GCA_024645155.1 Phyllobacteriaceae bacterium
TTTCCGTTTCATCGCCGCAGGCAAGCGCGCTGCCCATCGAAAGTGCCTGGTATACCGCGGACTTCATATCTGGTCCGCTGTAGATGAAAGTGCGAGGCACAACGACGCGGTGGGTCGTTGACATCATCCTCTCGTCCAGATTTGCGCTTAGCGTGTATCCGACATAGCCGTCGCGTTCACCTTGCAGCCAACTCCAACCATCCAGTTGATCGAAAACCCGTACATTTTCGCCCAGCAGGAGCTGCGTATCCAGGCCCGCATCAGCGGATGGCATGGACCGGATGTCGGCAACCGGCGTGCAAACCTGCGCAGGCTTTCCCTCAACGAACCGTTCGGCTTTGACCTGTCCCTTCAGCCTGATGTCCGCACAGCTTTCACGGTAGGCGTTCACTCGGGGATCAGGCACGATCACAGCGGCAGTTCTCCACCTCTTGCGATCACGACATCGCCGAGGCGTTCGACATAGAGCGCGCCCTCCAGGGTTCGTTTGACGAGAACATTGCGCCGGTCGCGTTCATCGCGATGCCTGGAGACCAGCTTTTTTGCACCCATCGTGTCAAGCGCGCGTGTCACAACAGGCTTGGTGACGTTCAGTTTGGCAGCCAGACCGCGCACTGTATGCGGCGGCGGATCAAGATAGATCGTCAGCAGGATCGCCATTTGCCGCAGCGACAGATCCGGCGCGTCGTCACGCACTTCGGCCAGCGCAATGCTGCGCAGCAGTTCCAACGCCTGGCCAGCGCGCAGATGAAGGGGCATGACCCTTGAAACCTGTTTCGTTTCGGTACCGTATCATTCAAAAGCCAATTTGCGGAATTTGCAAGGCTATTTGCGCGGATAGCGTTCGGCGAGCATCGCATAAAGTGCCCTGATCGCCTGTGCCTCGCCGCCTGCCGGACCATGCGGGCGGTCCGCGGGGTTCCATGCAAGAATGTCAAAATGGGCCCAGCTTCTCGCCTTACCGACAAATTTCTTCAGGAAAAGTGCAGCGGTGACCGACCCTGCAAATGAATCCTTTGTAACGTTGTTGGTGTCGGCGATCTTGGATGACAGGTTTTTATCATAGGGCATCCACAACGGCATGCGCCACACCGGGTCACACAGGGCGGCGGAATATTTTTCGATTTCGTGGGCAAGACCGTCATCATCAGTATAAAATGGCGACAGGTCCGGACCAAGAGCAACGCGCGCCGCACCGGTCAGTGTTGCCATGTCCACAATCAGGTCCGGGTCATCCTCGACAGCAAGGCTGAGCGCGTCTGCCAGGACAAGGCGGCCCTCGGCGTCGGTGTTCCCTATTTCCACCGTCATTCCGCTGCGGGATTTCAGTATATCGCCTGGTCGAAATGCATTGCCGGCGATCGAATTCTCGACCGCCGGTATGAGGACGCGAAGGCAGACCTGAAGCCTTGCGTCCATAATCATTGATGCCAGGCCGAGAACGTTTGCACCGCCACCCATATCTTTTTTCATCAAAAGCATGCTTGCGGAGGGCTTTATATCAAGGCCGCCGGTGTCGAACGTGACGCCCTTTCCGACAAGTGTAACCTTCGGTGCATTGCGCGAACCCCACGATATATCGATAAGACGCGGTGCGTCAGCACCGGCGCGGCCGACTGCATGGATCATCGGAAAGTTCGCGGTGACAAGCTTTTGCCCGGTGATCGTTGTGATACGGGCCTTATACTTTTGAGCGAGCTTGCATGCTGCTTCTTCCAATGCGGCAGGCCCCATGTCGCAGGCTGGCGTATTGACCAGGTCGCGGGCGAGAAACACGCCGCCGGCGACCCTTATCAGTTCTGAGTTGTCGACAGTCTCGGGAACAGCCAGCCGGACATCGTTTGTGGGCGCCTTGCCATAGTGTGCAAACCGGTACCCGCCGAGCATGGCGGCGAGGCAAGCAAGATCTGCATCCTTCGGCGGATTGGCAAAATACCAATCGCCCGCCGGTAGCGACTTGCCAAGGTGCCCGGAGAGAAGTTCCGTGAACCCGCCCTTCGCGGTTCCGATCCCGAGCGCCGCGCCGGCCAGTGCGCCATCCGCCGAAGGCAACAACAATAGGCGGCCTGACTGCCCGTCAAACCCGTTTGCCTTCATCCACGATGCCGCGGCACCGCCCGTTACTTTGCTTGCTTCCTCGGGGCCGGAAACCAGCCAGACCGGCAGGGCGCCTGCGGGTTTCTTCTTGAGAGGTGTTACGGGCATCAATGGCCTCCGGCTCGTCTTTGTGAATCAGCGCTATTAACCATCCGTTAGGGTTAACAGAATATTTCTAAATACCGGAAGCAGCCCAAATAATGCCAGCTGCGAAGTTCGAAGCACAAACATGGTTGTGGCGGATATGAACGCATTGATTAGCAGGCACAACAGGCGGATGACAGCAACGGCTATCATTCTGGCACTGGCGGTTGGCATTTCGGGTTGCGCCAACCGCTCCCTGACCACCGGCTCGGTCAACAGAAAGCTGAACAAGCCGGTTGAGGAAATGTCGACCAGCGAACTGCACAGCGCAGCGGACTCGCTTGGGCGCGCCTATGCCCGCAAGCCCAAGGACAAGGCTATGGCGATGTCCTATTCATCGGTCCTGCGCATGACCGGTCGGAACGATCAGGCGCTTGCGGTAATGCGCAAACTGGCGATCCACTACCCGGAAGACCGCCAAGTTCTTGCAGCCTACGGAAAGGCACTGGCAAGCGCCGGGGAGTTCAAAACCGCGCTTGATGCCATTCGCCGGGCGCAAACCCCCGAATACCCGGACTGGAAACTGTTTTCTGCGGAAGGCGCAATACTTGACCAACTGGGCAATTCGCAAGATGCCCGCGAACTTTATCGCAAGGCACTCGACCTTCAGCCCAACGAGCCGAGCATCCTGTCGAACCTCGGCATGTCCTACCTGTTGGAAGGCGACCTGAAGACCGCCGAATCCTACATGCGGTCTGCCTCGCAGTCGCCGGGGGCCGACAGCCGTGTGCGGCAGAATCTGGCCATGGTGGTCGGTCTGCAAGGGCGATTTGCCGAAGCGGAGCAAATTGCCCGCCAGGAGTTGTCTCCCCAACAAGCGCAGGCCAACGTCGAATATCTGCGCAGCATGCTTTCGCAGCAAAATGCGTGGAGCCAGCTGGACGAAGACGGCAAGAAGAAGAAATCGGATAACTGAACCGGCAGCCGCCTGATGGTTAGCTAACACCCGTCGCGTTCCACGGTTCCGGCCTGCGCGCCGGATAGTCGATCATTGTCACAATCCATCATATCGTGGCGACACCTCTGCTTGCTTCGGGTCGCAGTCGACGCAATCATCCGGGGCCCCGGCGATACCGCGCACGGTTCGAATGCAGAATTGCTACTGAAATAACGAAGAGGTGGTGGCCGCATTTTGCGGGCCGGCCAGCAGTTGCTGCGTTGCTTTGGAACAGCGGGCCTGCGAGCCCTACCTATTTTCCGAAGAAGCCGCCATTTTCCGAAATCTGGATACCTGCCGGCCCGAGAATCACGGCGAACAGGACAGGCAGAAAGAACAGGATCATCGGCACTGTCAGTTTCGGTGGCAATGCCGCTGCCTTCTTCTCCGCTTCGTTCATTCTCATATCGCGGCTTTCGGCAGACAGGACGCGCAGTGCGGTCGCGACCGGGGTACCATAACGCTCTGCCTGTATCAGAGCCTGCGTCACGGATTTGACCGACTCCAGACCAGTCCGGGCTGCAAGATTCTCGAAAGCCTGGCGGCGTTCCGGCAAATAGGACAATTCAGCCGTGGTCAACACGAGTTCTTCGGCAAGTTCGGCTGATTGAATGCCGATTTCTTCGGAGACTTTTCTGAACGCCGATTCGACTGTCATACCCGATTCAACGCAAATCAGTTTCAGATCCAATGCGTCCGGCCAGGCACGCTGGATGGACTTCTTGCGCTTCGATACCAGGTTGTTGACATAAAGGTTCGGTGCATAAAATCCTGCATAGGCAACGAGGACGCAGACAAACAGCTTGATGAATGACGGCTGTTCGGGAAGGCCGTTCAGCATGAAGACGTAAACCACCGCGAGTATAAGGCCGACAAACGGCAATACGAAACGGAAAAACAGGAACTTGGTCAACGGATTTTGTCCGCGAAAACCAGCCATCGTCAATCTTTGCTGCGTATTTTCATCGGCCAGCGCGCGGCGCAAATCCAGGCGGTCGACAAAGTCCTTCATACCTTTTGACTGAGTCTGGCGCAGGCTCGCGGCCCCTCCCTTGCCCTTGCGCCGCTGCTCGGCTTCGGCGGCAAGGCGCGCACGTTGTTGCGCACGTAGTTCGTCGCGCTCCAGAGCTACAGTTTTCATCCGCCTGTTGAGTTCGTCACCGCCGAGAGCCGGCATCAATGTGAACAGCGTCGCAAACACCGCAACAGCGACCAGCATGGCAATCAGGAACGACGGATCGGTGAATACCTTGACTACTGCGTCACTCATATTGTCCGCTTCTCCGCCATATGATTTCTAGACCTCTAAACATCGAAACTGATCATCTTTTTCATGACAAACAGGCCCATCGACATCCAAATCAGGGATACGGCCATGATCATGTGGCCGGCACTCGTGACGAATAACGGCATGATGTAATTTGGACTGGACAGGTAAACCAGGAAAGCCACGATAAATGGAAGCGCACCAATGATAGCCGCCGATGCCTTGGCCTCCATGGACAGCGCCTGAACCTTGGCCTTCATTTTCTTGCGATCCCGAAGAACACGAGCGAGGTTGCCCAGTGCCTCAGACAGATTACCACCAGCCTGAGCCTGGATCTGAATGACGATGCCGAAGAAGCTGGCTTCGGGACAGGGCATGGTATCTTTCATTCTTACGGCGGCCTCGGGAATCGAAATTCCGAGCTGCTGGGATTCTACCATGCGCTGGAATTCAGATTTTACCGGTTCGACGGCTTCAGCGGCAATAAGGCGGACTCCATCATTCAGCGGCAAACCCGATTTGATTGCGCGAACGATAATCTCGATCGCATTTGGAAATTCATTGAGGAACTTCCTGATACGCCGTTTCTTGCGAAAAGAGATAAACCAGCGCGGCAATCCCAATCCACCGGCGATCAACCCGCCGGGAACCGCGATCAGCGGTGCACCGGAGAAAAACACACCAGCAGCGATCAGCACTCCACATGCTGCAGAATAGATATGAAACTGCTTTACCGAGACCTTCATCCCGGCTTGCCTGAGTTGCATCTTCAGGGGCGGCTTCTTTAGCTTTCGCTCCTGGTCCTTTTGCTTGCTCTCGAGCGCCTTGAGAGTGTCTTCTACCGATTTACGGCGCTTTGTCGCCTCTGTGGCGCGATCCCGTGCCGCGGTCCTAACGCTTGAATCGGTAACCGTCTTCTTTACAGTTTCAAGACGGCGGTCTGTCTGGTTTTCGGTGCTGATCCTGTTGAACATGAACACATAAGCAAGTGCTCCGGCGCTCAAACCGGCAAGCGCGACCATCATAATCACGGAAAGATCTATACCGAACATTTTCCAATACCCTTACAAAGGCGACAGTCAATCTATCTGCGTATCCATCGCTTCCAGTGCTGCCGCCAAACGCTGTTCCTCGTTGTAGTAGCGGGCACGCTCCCAGAAATGCGGCCGGCCTACGCCAGTGGTCGTGTGTTTGCCAATAATCTTGCCCGAACTGTCTTCGCCGCTCATCGTGTAATTGATCAGGTCCTGTGTGATGATCACGTCCCCCTCCATACCGACAACTTCGGTGATGTGGGTTATACGGCGAGAGCCATCGCGCAGACGCATCGCCTGAATGATAACGTCAACGGAACCGACAATGATTTCACGAACCGTCTTTTGTGGAAGCGTAAAGCCTCCCATTGCGATCATCGCCTCTATTCGATTGAGGCATTCGCGCGGCGAGTTGGAGTGGATCGTTCCCATCGAGCCGTCGTGGCCCGTGTTCATGGCCTGAAGCAGATCGAACACTTCGGGGCCGCGTACCTCACCGACAATAATCCGTTCCGGGCGCATGCGCAGACAGTTCTTGACGAGATCCCGCATGGTGATTTCGCCTTCGCCCTCGAGATTCGGCGGACGCGTTTCCAGCCTGACCACATGCGGCTGCTGAAGCTGCAATTCGGCCGAATCCTCGCAGGTAATGACGCGCTCTTCCTTGTCGATGTAGTAGGTAAGACAGTTAAGCAGCGTTGTCTTTCCTGAACCCGTGCCACCGGAAATAATGACGTTGCAGCGAACCCTGCCAATGATTTGCAGGACTTCGGCACCTTCTTTTGAAATTGCTCCAAACCGGACCAACTGATCGAGGGTCAGCTTGTCTTTCTTGAACTTTCGTATCGTCAATGCCGCGCCATCGATTGCCAGTGGCGGTGCGATTACGTTGACACGGGAGCCATCCGGCAAACGGGCGTCGCAGATCGGGCTCGCTTCATCAACACGACGGCCAACTTGGCTGACAATTCGCTGGCATATGTTCAAAAGCTGATGGTTGTCGCGGAAGCGGATCGGCGTTTCCTCGACCTTGCCATCGACTTCGATGTAAATCTTCTGCGCGCCATTGACCATGATGTCGGCAATGTCATCACGTGCTAAAAGCGGCTCCAGCGGACCGTAACCAAGAACATCGTTGCAAATATCCTCCAGCAGTTCTTCCTGCTCGGAGATCGACATCGCGAAATTCTTGATGGCGATGATGTCGTTGACAATATCCCGGATTTCCTCGCGTGCGGCATCTGCTTCCAGTTTTGCAAGCTGTGACAAGTCGATCGTGTCAATGAGTGCGGAGAATACCTGGGACTTGGTATCGTAGTAACTCTCGCTGCGCCCCTGCTGGATTCGTTTTGGCTCTGGCGCCAGCGGCGGCGGTGACGCCACGGATTTCTTTGGAGCAGGTTTTTCCGCCGCCGGTGGCGCGGAAACTGCCTTGTCAGCTGGCGCGGAGTTGCCGGCTTCGCCGCCGGACTTTTCCGGTTCAACTGCTGGTGTAGCACTCACCTCGCGTGAAATGGTGTTGCCGCTATCGTTGCCTCGTTTACCGAACATGAGGTTCTACCCGCCTGTTGCAATCACTTCTTGAGTTTGAGCTTGCCGAGAATTGAACCCAGCCCGCTCTTCTTTTTCTCTTTTGGTTCCGAACGGCCCGTAACAGAGTGCGCGACTTCGTAGATGCTCTTTACAATGTCACTTTGTGCATCGGTCTCGGCAAGCATCCGGCCACTATTCGCCGCATTTCCGAACAATTGCGGTTCAAACGGAATGACTGCCAGCGGCATAAGACCCAGCGGGTCGGCAAAATCATCCACGGTGATTTCAGGTCGTTTCGGCACACCGCATTGATTCAGAATCAGATGCGGCGGGCTGTCGTTCGGACGCAGTTTCTTCAGCGTGTCCACAAGGTTTTTGGTGTTGCGCAGATTAGCCAGTTCGGGCGTCGCGGTGATTACGATTTCATCTGCCTGTTGCAGAACACTCTTCGTCCAGCCATTCCAAACATGGGGAACGTCGAGCACAACAATCGGCGCGCTGCGCTGGGCAACATCAATGATCTGCGAAAACGCATCGGCGTCAAAATCATAGACCCTTTCGAGCGTCGACGGCGCAGCCAACAGGGAAAGGCGCTCCGAACATTGCGCCAGCAGCCGGTCAAGATAAACATCGTCTATGCGCTCGGGTGCAAACACGGCCTCGGCAATACCTTGTGCAGGATCCTGATCAAAGTTGATGTTTGCCGTTCCAAAAGCCAGGTCGAGATCGGCAACCACGACTTCGTTTTCAAACAGGCTCGAGACGGCCCATCCAACATTATGCGCAATTGTTGATGAGCCTACTCCGCCCTTTGCACCAATAAACGCAATGGAATTCCCGATCGGCGGTGCATCGGGGTCGACAAATATCCCGTATATCGTACTGATGATGTCGGCTATCGTGAGCGGCGCCACCATGTATTCCGAAACACCAGACTTCATTAGCTCGCGATAGAGCCAGACGTCGTTGTAGTGACCGATAACAATCACTTTCGATGTCGGATCACAGACTTCCGCCAATTTTCCAAGCGATTCGAGAAGTTCGCGCGGTTCGCTCTTTGATTCCAGGATTATCAGATTGGGTGTCGACGCTGTCTGGTAGAGTTCAGCAGCCGCATCCATTCCGCCCATCAATACCTTCAGATGGGCCTTGAACATCCGGCGGTCCTCGCCGGCGCGTTCAATGGGCTTGGAAACCCCATCCGATTCGCAAAATGCCTGGATGGTTATCCGCGGTACCGGACGCAACGAGTCCATTGCCTCTCTGCCAGCCCTGTCCCCGTCCTGTTGCGGTGCCTGAAGATCCGTTTCGTAAGCGAGGTTACTCATTGCTACTGCCTTTGGATTTGTTCATCAGTATGCGATCGTGGGTTCGAATAACGTCTCTGTTTCCCTGTAGATCCCGATCACATTGCCGCGGCGTGTTGCGTCAATTTCACCGGGTGCGCGTGGGCCGTTCAAGTCATTCGGATTGGCGATCTGTGCTGCGAGGTTGTTCTGGTAGGAGCAACCGAAATTCGCATAATGCTTGTTTTCGTTTGTGTTCGAGATGTCTTCGGGCCAACGCCCGCACTTTCCGGTCGAAGCCGTTAACGCGGAGTAAACGACCCTGACGGGGGCCAGCGCTTCCGGACCATCAGACTGATAGTAGACCGTGTTGACACCGGCATTTGCCGTTCCACTTGCCGCAATATGGTTTGCAATGCCGGCACCGACATGTCCGGCAGCAGCCTCATTTGCGGAACCCAGCGGTAACATCACTGTGAGCGGTCCGGTTCCATTTTGCTTGTAACCGGAGATGACACCGTCGACCGCCTTGAGCTGGTCCTCGTTCGGCTTGTGCGCATTACGCGCGACAACGATATCAAAAACCTGTTCGCTCTCGGTAACCGAGATAGGATGGTTGGTCCGATAATCGTCGGGGATCGAACCAACCGTGATGTGATGGCGTTTTGCCGCGGCACAACCTGAAACGAGGGCGATTGCCGACAATACAACCAGAGAGCTGGCAATTCGGCTGCCCCTGGCCAGTTTTGACACTTTGTTTTTCCGTAACGGTAACATGGCACTCATTCCCAATTACTTGTAAATATATCCGACAACACCGTGGTAGCGGCCCGGGGCGCGGTTACCCTGCATTGTGCCGTACACGCGGTTGACTCGGCCCAAGAACATGCCGGCACCGTCCGATGGCGGCGTGAAGTTGTCATCCGGTTTGGCAAGCCTCGCGCGCGCAACAGGTCTCGACAGAAATGGCGTGACAATGATCACCAATTCCGTTTCATTGCGGACAAAGTCACGACTGCGGAACAGCGTTCCCAGAACCGGCAGTTTCGACAGACCCGGTGTTCCACTGATGACTTGACGAACGTCGTCGCGGATCAATCCGGCAATCATCATCGAGCCACCACTCGGCAGTTCCACCGTGGTATCGGCAAGACGTTTCCTGATGGAAAGGAGATTGGCACCCTGGCGGCGCACGCCGCCCGAAAGGGGTACGGAACCTTCCGACGTCGGCTCTGAAACCGACGTACGGACTTTCAGGCTGATCCGGCCTGGCGAAAGCACGACCGGAAGAAATTCGAGCCCTATTCCATATTCCAGCTTCTCGATCTGGTAGGTCAGGCCGCCACTATCCGCGTCGACATCCTGGCCGCTGACGAGATTGAATTCGCCACCGACCCGGAACGTCGCCTGTTCTCCTGATACCGCAGTCAGGCTCGGTTCTGCCAGCGTTTTCATGACGCCGGTTTCTTCCATCGCGTTGAGATAGGCCTCAAGGGCGGCGGAGCCGACGCTTCCCACCATCGACAACTGCGACGGCGAAAGGGGTTTGCCGAGACCGGCGAAGTTGTCGCCGATCGCACCATAGGTAATTCCGTCGG
>JAHEGF010000099.1:9906-10856 GCA_024645155.1 Phyllobacteriaceae bacterium
CTGTTTCATGACAACCCGGCTGACTTCGGCAACCGTTACTTTCAACGTGACCTGGTCCTCGCCAACGATCTTGAGAAGGTTGACAATGGCACTGGTCCGGCGTTCGTTGTCAGGGTTGTTGATGTCGACATCGGCACCCTGCGTATTGGAGGACGCGGTCGTTGCATATTGGCCGGTGGTTGCCTCACCACCCGTAACGAAGATTTCTGCAAGCTGGACCGCACGTGATGCGTCAAGTGGCGTATCCACTGTTCCGGTCAGTACAACGTTGTCGTTGAGAATCTCAACGGTGATATCCGAATTGGGGATGAAACGCTTCAAATAGTCTTCCAGGCCAGCAACATCCCGTTCGACCGCGAGATCGAAACTGACGATCTGTTCGCCATTTGCGCCAAACACAAAAATGTTGGTTTCACCGACCTGTTTGCCGAACAGGTATATTCTCCGCGCCGTTCTGGTGACGGCATCGGCAACGGTCGGATTGGCGACCAGGATATCATAGGCATCCTGCGGCAAATCAACAACGATCGACTTGTTCAAGCCGAGCTTGATGCGCTGGGTGGCGGTTGCGTTCTTGGTGTGTATTTGTTCTGCCGCCGTCGCGCCGGTCTGATTGGGCACCGCAGGGGCGATACACAGCAGTGCCAATGCGGATACCGTCGTCAGTGCAAACCGGATCACTTTTTTCTGTGTTACGGAGGGCATGTGTAAATCCCGGCTCAAAATTCTGGGGTTCATTTTCTCGCTCCCACTTCCGAGATTTCTCCAAGTTTGATCAGCCGGACCGTACCGCGGCGGCCCTGACCAGAAACCAGATAGTCGGCTTCATCGTCGGGTTTTTCCTGGACGTCCTTTGTCGAGCGCAAGGCGAGCGTGAGACGATCGGCCATCTGTTGGGCAACGGTAATGATCTCGGCTTGTTGGGGCGACAGTTCAAGCGTTGCGGTTTC
>JAHEGF010000337.1 GCA_024645155.1 Phyllobacteriaceae bacterium
TGGTGCAGGTCCGGTGCTGACTGCCCGAGTTCGAGCATATCACCCAGCACAGCAATGCGTTGGCCGGGGGTGCCGAGATCATGCAGCGCGTCGAGTGCGGCATGCACCGACAAGGGGTTGGCGTTGTAACTGTCCTCAAGGACGACAACGTTGCCAGGCAGTTCCAGCAATTCCATGCGCCCCGGACAGGGTTGAAAGGCTTGCAGTCCGGCGGCGATCTCGGCAAGGCCGACGCCGAGCACCGTGGCCGCTGCTGCGGCTCCAAGGGCGTTGAGGACATTATGACGCCCCGGCAAAGGCAGCACGACCCGCTGCACGTCGCTCTCAAGCATCAGGTCGAAACTGACCGAACCGTTATGGACAGCGATGCGCCCTGCGCGGACCGCCGTTTCGCTACCGGTGCCGAACAGGACCTTGCGGACGCCATTGGCGACCGGCAGGGTGCGAACCTCTGCATCATCGGCGTTGATCAGGGCGATGCCATCGGCCGGCAGGCTGATGAACAGTTCACCCTTGGCCCTGGCAACCCCGGAAATACTGTCAAAATTCTGCAGATGCCCGGCACCAATATTGGTAATCAGGCCGATATTCGGCATGGCGATTTCAGTCAACCGGGCGATTTCGCCGCGGGCGCTCATGCCCATCTCGATCACTGCCCAGCGATGCTCCGGTTGCAAACAGAACAGAGTCAGCGGCACACCGATCAGATTATTGAAGTTGCCCGCTGACTTGAGGCCCGGGCCGAGATGGTTGAGGATCGCAGCCAGCATCTCTTTGGTGGTAGTCTTGCCCGATGTCCCGGTTATGCCTATCACCGGCCCCGCAAACTTGCTGCGCATGGCTGTGGCCAGGTCGCCCAATGCCTTGAGCGTATCGTTGACCTTGACCACCGGCACACGCATCCCACCGAGCATTTCTTCGCTCAGGCACGCCGCCGCACCGCGTTGAATTGCCTGGGTCAGGTAATCATGACCATCGAATTTGTCGCCACGCAACGGGATGAAGAGGTCGCCCGGCTGGAGCGTGCGGCTGTCCGTGGAAATCCCCTGGAACTCGACGGATGCGCCGTTCTGCATGAGGTATCCGCCGGTGATCTTGGCCACTGTGCGCATGTCCATGCGAATCATTGTCGACCTCCCGCCTGCAAAGCCCTGCGCAGTTCCTCGCGATCGTCGAAATGGATGCGCCCTGTGGCAAGGATCTGGTAGTCCTCATGTCCCTTGCCGGCAACCAGCAGCAGATCGCCCGGCTGCAGCAGGCTGACAGCAAACTCAATAGCCTGACGGCGATCAGGGATCACGATGTAGCCCTTCCCTGCTCCAGAAATCGCTTCGGCCTTGCTCCATTCGCGCTCATGAACTCTGCCCAGGCCGGCACGCACATCATTGAGAATTCGTTCTGGATCTTCCTTGCGTGGGTTATCCGATGTCGCAATCGTGATGTCGGACCCGCGTGCGGCCGCTTCCGCCATGATCGGACGTTTGCTGCGGTCACGGTCTCCACCACAGCCGAACACGGTCAAAAGCCGCTTCGGGGCAAGGGCCAGCAGTGCATCAATGACCCGACGCAAGGCGTCGCCGGTGTGTGCATAATCAACCAGGATGACCGCATCACGGTCATTCTCGATCCGTTCGAGGCGTCCCGGAACACCGACCGCCTCGGCTAGTCCGGCGCTGATCGTCGTGGGCGACAGGTCGAGCGCCACTGCGGCGCCCACAGCACAGAGCAAATTCTCGACGTTGTAATCACCGAGCAGCGGGCTGGCGATATCGACCGTTCCGCGCGGCGTTGTCACGCGGCCGTGGATCCCGCGCAGAGAAATGTCGAGAGTCTGCGGATGAATGTCCGCCTGCGGGCTGCGCCCGCACGTCAGGGAGCCGGGGAGCATCGCCGCTAGTCGCTGACCGTAGACATCGTCGACGTTTATAACTGCACGGCCCTGATTACGGGGGAGCAGTTCCTTGAAGAGATGATATTTGCTCGTAAAGTAGCGCTCCATGTCAAGATGGTAATCGAGATGTTCCGGGGTCAGATTGGTAAAAACCCCGACTTTGAAATTAACGCCGTCGGCGCGGTACTGGTCGAGAGCATGCGACGAAACCTCCATGATCAGAGGGCAGGCACCGTTCTGCCTGAAATCGCTGACCTGCTTCATCAGGTCCAGGGATTCCGGGGTGGTATGGGGGGCGTTGCGCAGGTCAGTCCCGTAACGATAGTTTATGGTACCGACCACAGCCGGGGCAAGGCATGCACGGTTAAAAATCGCCTCGAGCAGATACGTGATAGTGGTTTTGCCGTTGGTCCCGGTCACGCCAACCACAGGTATGTCACGGGTCGGGTTACTGAAGAATGCTGAGGCAGCCATGGCCATCGCCAGGCGGGTATTTTCAACTTTAACCATTGTCACCTGGTCGGCACCCTCAAACACTTCTTCAGTAAATAC
Organism: Phyllobacteriaceae bacterium; assembly: GCA_024645155.1. GTDB lineage: Bacteria > Pseudomonadota > Alphaproteobacteria > Rhizobiales > Rhizobiaceae > JAHEGF01. Next base: position 2,444 of record JAHEGF010000337.1, read on the forward strand.
GACCGCGGCCCCGCAGGCGATCGCCGCAGGAATGAAGCCATGACCGTCGCTGACCACCCCGCGCAAAGCAAAAAACGCATCGCCGTGCCTAATCTGGCGCGAATCGTAGTGCATGCCGGAAACCTCGACATCTAGGCGGCCTTGCACCTGTTGCACCGGACAGTATTTGAGGATTTGCTCAAGCTTCATAGTCAGCCTATCATGTCATACAAATCAGGAGGGCGGGGCCATACGCACCCAGATCGGCGCGCCGTAAGGAATCGGCACACCGGGCCCCGGTGACTGTTCAACCACACGACCTCGTCCTCGGCAACTGATATTCAAGCGCCGGTCCTCCATGAGTTCAAGCACCTGGCGATAACTCAAGCCTGTGAAATTAGGCATCTGCGGCCCGCCGGCCGGGTCGGCGACGACAACGTCCGGTGTCTGCGAGCGCTCGTTTTTCATGGCCTCGACAAAAATCTGCTCCAGCGACGGTAAGGTCTCGCCTGCGGGCATCTCCTCGTTCGGAGCAACTTTGAGATACTGCATCGCCTGCGTGGCGATATGCGAAAACACCGGCGCGGCGATCAGACCGCCATAGACGCCTTTTTTCGGTTCGTCAATGGCGACCAGGATGACCAGGCGTGGCGCCTCGGCAGGCAGGAAGCCCACAAAGGAGGCCACGCGCTTGTCCGCCGAATACCCCCCGGTCACCGGATCAACCTTCTGGGCCGTGCCCGTCTTGCCGGCAACCCTATAGCCCTGGACCCGAGCATTGATTGCCGTACCACCCTCTTCGGTGGTCATTTCCATCATCCGGCTGACCAACTGCGCCACATCCCGGGCAACCACTTTGCGGACCATGTTCGGC
>JAHEGF010000100.1:0-3837 GCA_024645155.1 Phyllobacteriaceae bacterium
GTTGGCCACCAGAATTGAAGCAAAAGTGCTGATCGCCGGTGCGGAATGTTCCGGACCGGTGTTCGTGCTAGACGAGCCGATCAGTTTTTGGGGTGGGGTCGATCCCTCAAGCGGAACGATCATCGACCAGCGGCATCCGCAATGCGGCCGCAGCGTCGGTGGCACGATCCTCTGCCTGCCCGGAACAATTGGGTCCTCTTCGGCGTCCTCGGTATTGCTCGAACTTGTGCGTGCAGGCAAGGCACCGGCGGCAATTATCCTCGATCACCCGGATGCAATTTTACTGCTCGGGCTTGTCGTGGCAGAACAACTGGGCTGGGCACACCCGCCTGCCCTGCAACTGCCTAAAACCGAATTCGGAAAGCTGCAATTGGCAACAGTGAAAATTTCCAATCAGGGAATAATCACCGGGTAGGCGCGCTCAGAGCTTTTCCGGCAGAACGCGGTCGGGCGGCCGATGGCCATCAAACAGTGTGCGGATATTGATGATGACCTTTTCACCCATATCGATCCGGCCTTCGATCGTCGCCGATCCCATGTGTGGAAGAATTACGACCCTGCCCTTTTGCGCCAGTTTCACCAGCTTCTTGTTGACTGCCGGTTCATGCTCATACACATCAAGGCCAGCTCCGGCAATCTTGCCGCTTTCCAACATTGAAATCAGGGCATCCTCGTTGATTATTTCGCCGCGTGCCGTATTGACGAGATAGGCGTGTGGCTGCATCACCGCCAGACGGCGTGCTGACAGCAAATGGAACGTCGCCGGTGTTGACGGACAATTCACCGAAACAATATCCACGCGGGCCAGCATTTGGTCCAGGCTTTCCCAGTATGTCGCTTCAAGCTCGTCTTCGACATCCTGCAAAACACGGTTACGGTTATGGTAATGGATAGACAGGCCGAAAGCCCTGGCACGGCGCGCCACGGCTGTTCCGATGCGACCCATTCCGACTATTCCAAGGCGTTTGCCCCAGATGCGGTGACCCAACATCCATGTTGGCGACCAGCCGGCCCATTTGCCATCGCTCTTCAAAAGGATACTGGCGCCTTCGGTGAGCCGACGCGGCACAGCCAGGATCAGCGCCATTGTCATGTCGGCGGTGTCTTCATTGAGGACATTGGGTGTATTGGTCACCGCAATGCCCTTGGCAACTGCTGCTGCAACGTCGATATTGTCGACACCATTGCCGAAATTGGCGATCAGCTTGAGCTTGGATCCGGCCTGGGCAATCATTGCCTGATCAATGCGGTCGGTCACGGCGGGAACGAGAACGTCGGCCTCCTTCATCGCCGCAACCAGTTCCGGCTGACTCATCGGCTTGTCTTCCGTCACAAGCCTCGCATCGAACAATTCGCGCATCCGAGTCTCTACCTGATCCGGCAGTTTGCGTGTCAGGATAACGAGAGGTTTGTTCCTGCCCGGCATATTTTTCCTCGATCAGGGCCTTTGTTGAGACCTCATTAACCACACCGGCCGATACTGCAACCGTCGTTTATCGCCCTATGTCTAACAAGACAGCGATGCGATGACAAAGGAAAAGCGGGAACAATCCGCAGGCACGACCGCAAATAGTGAGACACAGATCGTGATACGGTTTTGGAGAGTTTTGCCTGTTGCTGCAGCTATTTCTGCGTTGACGATTTTGGTTGCAGCACCCACAGAAGCACAGGCACAGCAGACCTCGTCCATAGGACAAACACGCGGCGCCAGCGGACTGCCGCTACCGAGATTTGTCAGCCTCAAGGCGCGCCGGGTCAACATGCGCGTAGGCCCGGGCCGGGACTATGCTGTCGACTGGCTATATCTGAAAGCCGGCCTGCCCATGGAAATCGTCCAGGAATATGACAACTGGATGAAAGTGCGCGATGCCGACGGATCAGAGGGATGGATCTACCGTTCACTTCTGACCGGCAAACGCACGGCCATCGCCGAGCCATGGAACAAGGGCAATAACCAGTTGATCGAAGTCAGGGTCGAGCCGGACTCCGGCGCATCCGTCATCGCCAAAATTCAGCCCGGTGTTACCGGGATTGTTGTTTCATGCGATGGCCAATGGTGCAGGATGGCCTATGACGGGGTCAAAGGCTGGCTTAAACAATCCGTCTTGTGGGGCGTATATCCCGATGAGGCCATCAAGGACTAGTTTTGCGGTTTGTTGCGGTTTTTGCGCAGCCGTATCACGATATCGACATGAGCGATCTCCATGCCATCGGGAGGCCGGGGTAATCCGCTGACCGAGACGCCGCTATCGGGCACATCCATGACCGTGTTCTCACCTTCGACAAAAAAGTGGTGATGGTCCGATATGTTAGTGTCGAAATAGGTCTTGTTCCCCTCGATCGACAACACGCGCAGGATACCCGCACCCGTGAACTGATGGAGGGTATTGTAGACGGTTGCCAAGGATACCGGGATACCTTCGGCTTCGACTTCCGCATGTAACTCTTCTGCCGAAACATGCCGGTCACCATGCGCAAACAGCAAGGATGCAAGCGCCACGCGCTGGCGCGTTGGCCGGAGGCCAGCGCTCTTCAGCCGCTTTTCTACCGATTCCTCACGGTGCTGCAGGTGAGGCTCGCGGTTTATGGATACCATGTGCTGTTCTGCTCCTGAATCCGTAGCTAATGATATATTCGCTCTAACGTGGCCGATCAATAGCCGGTGTGCTGATCCTTGCAGTGCTGCGATCGAAATACGGTTTTCGGAGCCGTTCAGGCGTGTTAGGGAAGTCAAAATTGCGTAAAAGAAGTGCGGCGAGGATTTCCAGAATATGTTCGAACAGAAAAGCAGTTATGGCTACGAAGAGCTGTTGGCGTGCGGGCGGGGCGAATTGTTTGGGCCCGGTAACGCACAGCTTCCGGCACCTCCGATGCTCATGTTTGATCGTATCACCGGGATCAGCGAAACCGGCGGGGAACACGGCAAGGGCTCTATTCGCGCCGAACTGGATATCAAGCCGGACCTCTGGTTTTTCCCCTGCCATTTCATCGGCAATCCGGTGATGCCGGGATGCCTCGGGCTTGATGCGCTTTGGCAATTGACCGGTTTTTTCCTCGGCTGGCTGGGCGAGCCGGGAAGAGGCATGGCATTGTCAACCGGCGAGGTAAAGTTCAAGGGAATGGTGACCCCAGACGTAAAACAGGTAGAATACGGGGTCGATTTCAGAAGGGTCATGCGCGGCCGTATCGTGCTGGGTATTGCTGATGGTTGGCTGAAAGCGGACGGAGAGTCCATCTATACGGCAACCGACCTGAAGGTCGGACTGGTCAAACAGAACGCGGGCTAAGTCCACCCCCACTATTGAGGAGCCAAGAATGCGGCGTGTCGTTATTACCGGGATGGGTATCGTTTCATCCATTGGCAACAATTGCGAAGAAGTTACTGCGTCCCTGAGGGAAGCGAGATCGGGAATTTCCGCCTCACGGGATTTTGCCGAACACGGTTTTCGCTGCCAGGTCTGGGGAGACCCCACGCTTGACCCCACCGAACTGGTCGACCGGCGTTCAATGCGGTTTCTCAGCCGCGCCGGTGCCTGGAACCATGTCGCCATGATGCAGGCGATCGAGGATAGCGGTCTGGAAGAGGGCGACATTTCGGATATCCGTACCGGTATCGTGATGGGTTCAGGCGGACCATCCACTGAAGTCATCATGAATGCCGCGGACGTGACCCGCAACAATGGCAGCCCGAAACGGATCGGGCCGTTCGCAGTACCCAAGGCCATGTCATCGACGGCATCGGCGACGATTGCCACCTGGTTCAAGATCCACGGTGTCAACTATTCCATTTCCTCGGCCTGTTCGACATCGGCACACTGCATCGGCAACGCCATGGAA
>JAHEGF010000100.1:3847-10824 GCA_024645155.1 Phyllobacteriaceae bacterium
TTGCCGGCGGCCACGAGGACTTGCACTGGTCAATGTCAAACCTGTTTGATGCAATGGGGGCCATGTCTTCGAAGTACAATGATACGCCGGCCACTGCCTCGCGCGCCTATGATGTCAGCCGGGACGGTTTCGTTATTGCCGGCGGCGCCGGTGTACTGGTGCTTGAAGAACTGGAACACGCCAGGGCGCGTGGAGCAAAAATCCACGCCGAGATCGTCGGATACGGCGCAACCTCCGACGGCTACGACATGGTGGCACCTTCGGGTGAAGGTGCGGTGCGATGCATGAAGCTGGCGCTGGACGGAGTCGACGGCACAGTCGACTACATCAACACGCACGGCACCTCCACACCGGTCGGCGACAGCAAAGAAATCGGGGCGATCCGTCAGGTCTTCGGCGACAACATTCCAGCCGTCGGATCGACGAAATCGCTGACCGGGCATTCACTCGGTGCCGCCGGGGTCCAGGAATCGATCTATTCCCTGTTAATGATGAAGAACAATTTCATTGCTGAAAGCGCACATATCCAGGAACTCGACCCGGAGTTTGAGGGCGTGCCGATTGTCAGAAAGCGCATCGACAGGCCGTTCGATATCGCCCTGTCCAATTCGTTCGGATTTGGCGGCACAAACGCAACGCTGGTGTTTAGACGCTACAACGCCTGAGGATAATTCATGGACGGACTGATGAAGGGCAAGCGTGGCTTGGTGACCGGTGTTGCCAATGATCACTCGATCGCGTGGGGTATTGCAAGAAAGATCGCCGAACAGGGCGGTGAAGTGGCATTTACCTATCAGGGAGAGAGTTTTGGACGACGGGTTCGCCCACTCGCAGAAAGCATCGGCGCCTCGCTCGTGTTGCCGTGCGATGTTACAGACATCGAAACGGTCGACGCGGTTTTCGAGCGGCTGAAGGAAGAATGGGGCAGCATTGACTATATCGTCCATTCGATCGGATTTTCCGACCGAAATGAGTTGAAGGGTCTTTACGCAGACACTTCGCGCGAGAATTTTACCAACACCATGGTCATCTCGTGCTTTTCGTTTACCGAAATGGCGAAACGTGCCGCGGTGCTGATGCCGAATGGCGGCTCCATGATTACCATGACCTATGCCGGTTCAGAGCGGGTGATGCCAAACTATAACGTCATGGGAATTGCCAAGGCGGCACTGGAAGCCAGCGTTCGCTATCTGGCAAGCGACTACGGTCCGGCCGGTATCCGCGTCAATGCGATTTCGGCAGGACCGGTGCGGACGCTGGCAGGGGCCGGCATATCCGATGCCCGCCAAATGTACAATTACCAGCAGCGCAATGCACCGCTCAGGCGCAGCATCACAATCGAGGATGTTGGCGGCGCCGGTCTTTACCTGCTGTCCGACCTGTCAACGGGCGTCACCGGCGAAGTTCATCATGTCGATTCCGGCTATCATTCGATATCCATGCCGACGCTTGATGAACTGCGGCGTACCGACCCGGAAAATGTCTGAAATTGGGCCTGATACGGATAGTCAACGCCAGGCGTGAAGGACCTTGAAACCACTTTCCAGGCGCACTTCCTCAAGCCGCCGGAAAGCGTTCTTGAGCACCTGTTCATAAGGCAAATTGCGGTTTGCCACCATGAACAGACGGCCCCCGGGCTTCAGTGCCCGCGACGCCGCCTGGATCATCCCCGTTCCGATTTCCGGTTCCGCCGTGCGGTCAAGGTGAAATGGCGGGTTCATTACCACGACATCATATGAGCGGCCGACCTCTTCACGAAGCAAGTCAACCCAATGGAATTCAAGTGTGGTATTTCCGGCAAGCGGCAAGATATTGCGGTGTGCAGCCTCAAGCGACGTATAGTCGGCTTCGTAGAGATCAAGACTGCTGATATCCGGCGAAGCCTGCAAAAGAGCGGCCGACAGGTACCCCCAGCCAGCGGCAAAATCTGCCGCGCTTCCCTTCAACCTTGACGGCAGCGTTTCGGCCAGCAGCCTTGATGCAATGTCAACACGGCCTGCCGAAAACATGCCCGGTGCCGTTTCAAACCGGCCATCTGCAAGCGGCATCCCTTGAACAGGCGGCAAGACCGGCGCATTTGCGTTTTTGCGAAACCAGAAAACCGTGCCGTGAAACTTGGATCGGAAGTCTTCCAGTTCAAGCTGCCTTGCCAATCGCTTGCGCAAACTGTCAATACCGTCCGTCTTGCCTCCCGCTACAACGATGCGCCCTTGCGGCTTCACACGTGACAAGGCGTCGGCAATCCATGCCTCGTTGAGGCCACGGTGGCGGGAACACAGGACGAGCGCCAGATCATAGCCGTCGCCTTCCGTTATCGGCGCCACTGTCCTGTCAGCGCTTTGCAGGGAAAGGTAGTCCGGCCGGAATCCCTGGACCCACGAGGTGTCGCGCGGCCAACCAGCCGGGACAGCATTTGATTTTCGTGCACCTATGATCAAGACCCGGCAATTTTCGCGCGGCAGGTCGATCAAGCCGTTTTCAAATGGATAAAACAGGGTTCTGTGAAAGTCTCGGTCCATCACACTGCACCTATCTAAACAAAAAAAACGCGGGCGATCCCGCCGCCCGCGTTTTCCAACATGTGTGTTGGGGAAACCTGTTTCGATCAGGCTTTCTCTTCGGTCCTCGGCTCACGGGCGATTTCCTCACCGGTTTCCTGATCAACCACTTTCATCGACAGACGAACCTTGCCGCGCTCGTCAAAACCCATGAGCTTGACAAAAACCTTGTCGCCTTCCTTGACGACATCAGAGGTCTTGGCGACACGCTCCTGTGCAAGCTGCGAAATGTGAACCAGGCCATCTTTCGGTCCAAAGAAGTTCACGAAGGCGCCGAAGTCGGCAACCTTGACGACCGTGCCCTGGTAGATAACACCGACTTCCGGTTCGGCAGTAAGCGAATGAATCCACTTCTTTGCTGCCTCGATTTCCTTGGCGTTGGAAGAAGCGATCTTGACCGTGCCGTCGTCTTCAATGTTGATCTTGGCTCCGGTCTTTTCAACGATTTCGCGAATGATCTTGCCACCAGCGCCAATCACATCACGGATCTTGTCGGTCGGGATATTCATGACCTCGATGCGCGGTGCGAATTCACCAAGCTCTTCGCGGCTCTCAGACAACGCCTTTGCCATTTCGCCGAGAATGTGAATGCGGCCATCCTTTGCCTGCGCGAGGGCCACCTTCATGATCTCGGACGTGATGCCGTCGATCTTGATGTCCATCTGCAGTGACGTGATACCGTTTTCGGTTCCTGCAACCTTGAAATCCATGTCGCCAAGATGGTCTTCGTCGCCAAGTATGTCGGAAAGAACGGCATAACGCTCGCCCTCCTTGATCAGGCCCATGGCAATGCCAGCAACAGGTGACGCGAGCGGCACACCGGCATCCATGAGGGCAAGCGAAGTTCCACAAACCGTCGCCATCGATGAAGAGCCGTTGGATTCGGTGATCTCGGAAACAACCCGAATGGTATAGGGAAATTCTTCCTTGACCGGCAGAATCGGGCGTATCGCGCGCCACGCCAGTTTGCCGTGGCCGATTTCGCGGCGGCCGGGAGAACCCATGCGGCCGGTCTCACCAACCGAGTAAGGCGGGAAGTTGTAGTGAAGAAGGAAGGCTTCCTTGTAGGTGCCGGTCAGCGAGTCGATGAACTGCTCATCTTCTCCTGTTCCCAATGTTGCGACCACAAGTGCCTGCGTTTCACCGCGGGTAAAGACCGCCGATCCATGCGTGCGCGGCAGGACACCGGCTTCCGATACAATCTGGCGTACCGTCGACAGGTTGCGTCCATCGATGCGCGAGCCGGTATCGAGGATGTTCCAGCGAACGACGCGCGCCTGCAGCGATTTGAACACGGTGGCCACCTGTTCGGCTGACCATTTCGGTGCTTCATCTTCACTTTCAGGACGGAATGCTTCAACCACCTTGGCCTTCGCGGCATCGATCGCGTTGTAGCGTTCCTGCTTGTCGATAATCTTGTAGGCGCCGCGCAGATCATCCTCGACGATCTTGAGCATTTCGGCTTCCAGTTCGGAATGGTCGTCCGGCTGATAGTCGCGCGGATCCTTAGCAGCCACTTCCGCAAGCTTGATGATCGCATCAATTACCGGCTGGAAACCGGTGTGGCCGAACATCACGGCGCCGAGCATTACATCTTCGTCAAGCTCATTGGCTTCGGATTCGACCATCAGGACGGCGTCGCCGGTGCCGGCGACAATCAGGTCGAGCGACGATTCGGGCATTTCATCGACATTCGGGTTGAGAACATACTCACCATCGATAAAGCCGACACGTGCACCGCCGATCGGGCCCATGAACGGAACACCGGAAAGCGTCAATGCTGCCGAGGCAGCAACCAGTGCTAGAATGTCCGGATTGTTTTCCAGATCGTGCTGCAACACGGTCAAGACGACCTGCGTCTCGTTCTTGTAACCGTCGGCAAAAAGCGGGCGGATCGGACGGTCGATCAAACGCGACGTGAGTGTTTCGTTTTCGCTTGGGCGGCCTTCGCGCTTGAAAAAGCCACCGGGAATGCGCCCGGCAGCGAAAGCCTTCTCCTGATAGTTTACCGTCAGCGGGAAGAAATCCTGACCGGGTTTGGCCGACTTGGCGGATACGACCGTGGCCAGCACGACGGATTCACCATAAGTGGCCAATACCGCACCGTCAGCTTGACGGGCAATCTTGCCGGTCTCAAGCGTCAGCGGACGGCCGCCCCAGTCAATTTCTACCTTGTGTATATTAAACATCTATCTTGTCCTTCATACGTATGTATCAGGCAAACCTGGTTTGCACTGCACACATCCTGTTAGCGGTCTCCAGACCAGCCACGGGCAAGACAACGGGAAGCTCTTTTCGTCTGCGGAACATCAAAGTTCCGAAAGCGTCCTGCAATCCTGCCCCATGACCCGTACCAGGAAACTGCGCCCTGCGTGGCACCCCTTGTGCCCGGTCCAGAGCGATTTGTGCATGCGGGAAAACTTTGCTCCCGCAGGCAATTGGCCGATGCGCCGGAAAAACGCCAAGCGCATCGGGTTACAATCAGCGGCGCAAGCCCAGTTTGCCGATCAATGCCTGGTAACGCTCTTCGTCCCGCGATTTTACATAATCGAGAAGACGGCGGCGTTGTGAAACCATTTTCAGGAGGCCGCGACGCGAATGATTATCGTGTTTGTGGCTCTTGAAATGATCGGTAAGGTTCTTGATCCGTTCGGACAGCACTGCGACCTGGACATCGGGAGACCCGGTGTCGCCTTTCTTGGTGCCAAATTCCTTGATAAGTTCCTGCTTGCGTTCTGCAGTAATCGACATCGTGTAATTCCTTTCAGTTTGTCAGGAAACGGGATGCCCACATCCGGGATGTCGTCCAGCCGGGGCCATGTGAAACAACCGCGCCAGGCACGGTGTTGCAGCGCATATAGTGGAAGTCGTGTTCAATTACCAGAGGAAATAGTACGCTGCAGGTGACAGGACGGGTTTACCCGGTTCATGGATCACCAAATACGCGAATATTACCGCTACGCCTGCATTTAGCCGCAATTGGTGCATCTTTGAGCGCATGTTTGACCGAAATGTACAATTAGTCGGCGAGCAGTTGTCCAGGTTCGTGAAGTTGGTGGTCTGGCTTCCGGTTATCGCGCTGACGGCAGGCTGCACCACCTTGGCTTCGGTGCCTGAAACTGGCACGGAAATGCCCGGTCCTGTCGTCGAGGAAATCTTCATTGCGACAACACGCGCGCGATCCGTCAATTCCGCTGAACTGTTTACCGGTGAGCGCAGCAGCAAGCTCGACCACGGCAAGGTCCTGGTTTCAATTCCGCCGGTCCACAAGATTGGCACTCTGGAGCGGCCTCGGTACGGCGAAGCCTCCCCCAAGCTCCACTTCAAGATCCAGGAACAGGCATTCGTCGATACCGAGAAAGAATTTTCCCGCCAGGTCGATGCGGATCTTGCGACCCATTCACCAGAAAACCAGGACATCCTGTTATTTGTTCACGGCTACAATACAGGTTTTCGCGAAAGCGCATTGCGGTTCAGCCAGTTCGCGCACGATTCCGGTTTCAGGGGAACAACAGTATTGTTCACCTGGGCATCCCGCGGTACCCCGGTTGAATATTTCTACGACCGCGAAAGCGCAACGATCGCACGCGACGGTCTCGAGCGTACCCTGCGAAATCTTGCGACCACCAAAGCACGCAAGGTTCACATCATGGCTCATTCGATGGGCAACTGGGTCGCGATGGAGAGCTTGCGCCAGCTTCAGATTGCCGGTGATGCACAACTCGGCGACAAGTTGGGCGAGGTCATTCTCGCCTCACCCGACATTGATGTTGATGTTTTCAAATCGCAGATGCGGCGCCTCGGCCGTCCAAGCCGGCCCTACAATCTTCTGGTATCAAAGGATGATCGCGCGCTTGGCGTATCACAGTGGCTGTCGGGCAACCAGCCACGGATCGGCAATTATGCCAATGACAGCGAAATCGCAGAGCTCGGCATCAACGTCTTTGATCTGACGAATGTTCAATCCGATGACCGGTTGAACCACGGCAAATTTGCACGTGCCCCCGAAATCGTCCAATTGCTTGGCAACCGGATCAGCGCGGGCAACAAGCTTGCAGAAAATGAGGTGCGTTTCTCGGACCGACTGCAATCTCTGACCCGCAATATCGGCGGCGCGGTGGCAACGACAGCGGAAATCGTCGTCTACACGCCGCAGACCGTCCTGACCCGACCGGACCAGATCATCACTGCACCGGCCGAATTGTTGAATGGTACAGCGGGCGGAACGACATGCTCCGATTGCGAGAAACCGGATACCGGTAACGGCGCCCGCTAGCAACCGGGTCTGATGTCCCAGACCCGAATGTTTTTCGCGGATACCGGATAATCCACGATGCCCGTTCGAAGCTTGCAATATGACAAACGCTCGGCCATCCTCGGCATGACAAACAATAACAACAATCTGCCATTGGAGTATAA
>JAHEGF010000338.1 GCA_024645155.1 Phyllobacteriaceae bacterium
ATTTTGACCGGTATGCAATGGAGTAAAACTCATGGACATCTTCAGAAGTCCGATGGAAAAGATCCTGAAACAACAGGAAAACGACACCGTCATCACCAACCCCAAGGAGCCGTTCAAGACGTTTTTGCGTAAAATCGCTTTCCTGTGGGCCAGCGGTTTGGGGCGATGCAAAAAAGTCTTCAAAGGGCAGACGGACCCTCAGAAATAGGATTGCCGTTCGTTTTGCCTTCGAGGCGCATTTTTCTCTCCTTTGGCCTTGGATTGGGTTTGACTGAAATGAGCAACAGTTTAGGGAAAAACATACGATCAAAAACCGGCGCGTCAATGAGCCGGGTGTATTGGCGGTTAACAGGTCTTTTAAGATTTAGACCTTCATTTTTTTCAAAAAACGGCTCCTGAACCGTGAATAATATGGTAAAGAAGCGCCCGAAACCATGATACGCTCTGTGTGTAGGAGAAAAAATTGTCCATACTTGTTGTCCGTCTTGGAAGTCCGCGCCTGGAAGGGGAGGGGTTGCGTATCGGGACGGTGAGGCGACCGCCGCGAGGGGTTCCGAAGGCCGAATTCGCCACACGGAACTATTACGACGTTTGGCTTCCCGATCTCGCGCCCAGTGAGGAGTTGCTCAAACTCGGGCAAGCGGTCGATGAAGAAATGCGTTGGCGCACCTTTGCCAGGAAATATCGAGCCGAGATGAACCGGCCGGAAAAGAGGCGCTTGCTCGATCTTCTCGTTGCGATGTCACGGCAGACCAATTTCTCGGTGGGGTGTTATTGCGCCGACGAAAGCAGGTGTCATCGGTCCTTGCTTCGTGAACTCCTTGCCGAGCGAGGCGCTCTATTTGCTTAGTCGATAGGATCTGAGCAAAAGGATAGTGTCGATGATCAAACAGGTGGAAACGTGAGGGTAAAAAATGAATCATCAACAGATTATCACGCATCTGCGTGCCAATGGCGACGTATTTAAATATCTCTTCGCTAATTTAACCGACGAACAGGCCCGCTGGCGACCCGGCGCGGACAGATGGTCCCTGCTGGAAGTTATCAATCACCTCTACGATGAGGAAAGGGAAGATTTCAGGAAAAGACTCGCGCTTGTCCTCAGCGATCCTGATGTGCCGTGGCCGGCCATCGATCCCGAGGGCTGGGTGCTTCAGCGCGCCTACAACGAGAGGAACTTGAATGAATCCTTGGAACATTTTTTTCGAGAGCGATTGACATCACTCAAATGGCTGCACGACCTGGAGTCACCCGACTGGCAGGCCACCCACCACCATCCCAAAATGGGTCCCTTGACCGCCGAACTCCTGCTGGCCAACTGGCTTGCTCACGATCTGTTTCACATCCGCCAGGTAAACGACCTGCATTTTGCCTATTTGGCGCAACTGGTAGCACCGGTATTCCTTGGTTACTCGGGATGGTAATCAGGCTCGTATTCATCTTTCCTGCAGTCAATTCGATTCAGACAACGATTTTTTTGTTCGGCGACCCGGGTCGTTACGACATCAAATCCGCGATGACATCATTTAGCTGGTCATTCAGGTCCAGTGGCTTAATGAGGTTCAGGCATCACTCGTATGGACCACAGGCTCGATCTGGTTGAGCGCTTCGATGGGTATGTGACACAAGATGCGATGACCCTTGCTGCTGGTGCGCCAGGGGGGTACCTCACGTTCACAAATGTGACCTCCGTTCGGCAGCATCTCCTTGCGGCGCGGACAGCGGGTGTGAAAGCGGCAACCGGACGGCGGATTCAAGGCACTGGGGACGTTGCCCCCGAGGCGGATTTCCGTCTGCTCGGCCCCGGGATCCGGTATCGGTACGGCCGACAGCAGGGCCTCGGTGTATGGATGGTAGGGTGGGGTGTAGATGGCGTCGGCCGGACCCACTTCCACGATCTGACCGAGGTACATCACGGCGATGTCGTCGGAGAAAAATCGCACCACGCTCAAATCGTGGGCGATAAAGATCATGGAAGAACCGAAGCTCTCCTGGATGTCGAGCAGGAGATTGATGACGGCTGCCTGGACGGACACGTCGAGGGCCGAAACCGGTTCGTCACAGATGATCAGGTCGGGCCGGCTGGCCAGGGCACGGGCGATCCCGACCCTTTGCTTCTCGCCGCCGCTGAGTTGCCGCGGCAGACGGTCATAATACGTACCGCTCAGACGGACGGCCCTCAGCAGGCGGAAGACCTCATCCTTCACCTGGTTCCGGGCCACCGTTTTGAACTTCCGGATGGGCCGTGCGATCTGTTTTCCGACGGAATAGGACGGGTTGAGGGTGGCATCCGGGTTTTGAAACACCATCTGCATTTCACGGATCAGGCGGGTGTCACGGTCCGACACCGACCGGGTGACGTCGATTCCGAGAAATTCGATATCGCCGTCGGTGACCTGCTCCAGCCCGATGATCCCCTTGACAAGGGTCGATTTTCCGCACCCCGACTCCCCCACCACGCCCAGCGTTCGTCCTTTGGCCAGCCGGACGCTGACATCGTCCACCGCTTTCACGAACTTCTTTTCACCCAACCCGAGCAGGCTGACGACGGAATTCGATTCCTGGGGATAGTAGACTTTCAGTTTGTCGAGACTGAGCAGTTCCTCCGTCGCGGCTCCGGCCCGGGAGACCGCCTCTACTTGCAAGGCACGGCGTTTTGTCTGACGGGTGCGCGGCCGGCTGTCGATGTCCCGGGCATAAATGCAGCGTGCCGAATGACCGGCGCCGACTGTCAACATGTCAGGGCGTGCCTGACGACATTCGGCGGTGGCAAAATTGCAGCGGGGGGCGAAGATGCATTCGTGCGCCGGCCGCGCGGGCGGCGGCGGTACCCTCCCCCGGATCGGATAGAGAATCGAATCCCGTTTGCTTTCCCCCAACTTGGGAACACAGGAAAGCAGGCCCATCGTGTAGGGGTGACAGGGTCGGTTGAAAATTTCGGTGATCTCGCCCCGTTCCACCAGTTCGCCGGCATACATCACGCACAGATAGTCGCTGATGCGGGCCACCACGCCCAGATTGTGGGTGATGAAGACGTTGGCGGTGCGAAAATCGGTTTTCAGTTCTTCGAGCAGATCCAGTACCGCGGCCTCAACGGTGACATCCAGAGCGGTGGTGGGCTCATCCATGATCAGCAGCGCCGGATTGTTCAACATGGCCATTGCGATAACCACCCGCTGCTGCTGACCGCCGGAGATCTGATGGGTATACCGGCGCATCACCTCTTCCGGGTCGGGCATATGCACCCGTTTCAGCATCTCCACGCAGCGGTC
>JAHEGF010000339.1 GCA_024645155.1 Phyllobacteriaceae bacterium
GACCGATGGTGGACACGTTCGTGACCGAGGTCAGTCAGGATACCTGGATCTATTTCCCGTGGGACATGGGCTTTACGTACCAAGAACCGATCGCCGAAGGTGAACGTGGCTGACACCGACGGTGAACCAGCGGCACGGCGAACCGCACCAGTAGCCTTTGTTCTGGCAACCGTACTCATCGCCATGCTCGGTGTCGGACTGGTATGGCCGATATTGCCAAAACTGATCAACGAACTTGCGCCGGGCGACATTTCCGAGGCGGCATATTATTACGGGATCATAGCCACGGTTTACGCGCTGGCGCAATTTGTCGCCTCCCCGCTCCTCGGCTCGTTGTCTGACGCTTATGGCCGCAAACCGATACTGATCATCAGCCAGGCTGGCCTTGTTCTGGATTACCTGTTGCTGGCTTTGGCGCCAAATCTATGGTGGCTCGCATTTGCCCGTCTGATTTCCGGTGTATTCGGCGCGACAATTACCACCGCCAACGCCTATATGGCCGACATTACCAGCCCGGAAGATCGCTCCCGCAATTTCGGGCTGATCGGCGCCACATTCGGGGTCGGATTCATCATAGGGCCCCTGATGGGCGGGATACTTGGTGAAATTGATCTACGGCTACCATTCTATGTCGCAGCGGGACTGGCTCTTGCCAATGTTGTCTTCGGGTTGCTTGTCGTTCCGGAATCGCTGCCGCCGGAAAAGCGCCGGACATTTTCCGCAGCCGATACCAATCCGGTTCGCATAATCAGAAGGGTTGCACAGTTTCCGGCGTTGGCGCCGCTGCTGTTTGCCCTGTTCATTACCAATATTGCCCAGCGCGGCCTTGAAGCGATCTGGGTTCTCTACACCGAGTTCCGGTTCGGCTGGGGGGTGTTCGAAGCGGGATTCTCCCTCGCCTTTGTCGGCGTAATGTTCATCATCGTCCAAGGTGGACTTGTCGGCCCAGTTGTCAAGCAATTCGGAGAATGGAAAACGGTGACAGGCGGGTTTTTCCTGTCATCGATTGCGATGGCGTTTTATAGCATCGTCGACAAGGCGTGGATGGTTTTTCCACTGATAGCGGTTCACATACTCGGCAACGCCCTTGCAGGTCCAGCGTTGTCGGCCATCGCATCGAAATCGGTTGCGGATAATGAACAAGGCATGCTGCAAGGCACGCTTTCCAGCATCAACTCCCTGGCGATCATTATCGGCCCGTTTGCCGCTTCGATGGTCCTGGCTACCGTAACCCGTCCTGATCCGGTAATGAATTTGCCCGGTGCGTGGTTCATATTGGCTTCCGTGACATTTGCGCTGGCGAGCGCCCTGGTGCTTCGCAGGATGCTCAGCCCCGGTCACGAAACCGGTTCGTGATCGGATAGCGACGGTCGCGGCCAAAATTCTTCTTGGTGATTTTTACACCGGGTGCGGATTGCCGACGCTTGTATTCGGCTACATACAACAGGTTTTCGATGCGATGTATCAACTCGCGGCCGTGGCCGCGCTCTGCAATTTCGTCGACGCTCATTTCATGCTCCACCAGACATTCAAGTATGTCGTCAAGCACGGGATAAGGCGGCAGCGAATCCTGGTCAGTCTGGTCCGGACGCAGCTCTGCAGACGGCGCCTTGTCGATGATGTTTTGCGGGATCACTTTACCTGTCGGGCCAAGTGCGCCGGGTGGCGTGTGTTCATTGCGCCATCTTGCCAGCGAATAAACTTCCATCTTGTAGATGTCCTTGATCGGATTGAACCCACCGTTCATGTCTCCGTACAATGTCGCATAACCTACTGACATTTCCGACTTGTTGCCCGTGGTAATGACCATCGAGCCGAACTTGTTGGATATTGCCATCAGGATCGTCCCCCTGGTGCGGCTTTGCAGGTTTTCCTCGGTAACCCCTTCATTGGTACCTTCAAACAGTTCGGACAACGCGCCGGCAAATCCGTCGACGGGGCCATGGATCGGTACAATATCGTAACGACATCCCAGCGCCCGGGCACAATCCCTGGCGTCTTTCAGCGAGCCTTCCGATGTGTAGGTGAACGGCATCATCACCGCGCGCAAGCGCTCTTCGCCAAGTGCGTCGACCGCCAGCGCGGCGCAAATGGCAGAATCAATTCCGCCTGACAAACCGAGCACAACATTGGCAAACCCGTTTTTGTTGACATAGTCGCGCAGCCCGATCATGCAGGCGCGGTAATCCGCCTCCTCGGCATCGGGAATCTGCGACATCGGGCCATCTTCGCAGACCCAGGTGTCACCGCTCCCGGCGGCTTTCTTTTTCCAGGTCGAAACCGAGACGGATTCCTCAAACTGGCTCATCTGGAACGCCAGCGACTTGTCGGCATTGATCGCAAAACTTGCACCATCAAAAACAAGCTCATCCTGCCCGCCTATCTGGTTCGCATAGAGAATTGGCACTCCGGCCTCGATAACCTCACGGATAACCACCTGGTGTCGGATATCGACCTTGCCGCGATAGTAGGGCGAACCGTTGGGAACGAGCAGGATTTCGGCACCGCTTTCGGCCAGGGTTTCACAGACGCCGAGATCGCCCCAGATATCCTCGCATATCGGAATGCCTAGCCGGACGCCGCGAAAATTCACCGGTCCAGGCATCGGTCCGGGTGCAAACACCCGCTTTTCATCGAATTCACCGTAATTCGGCAAGTCGACTTTCAGGCGAGTCGCCTCAACTTTTCCGTTGTCCAAAAGCTGGACACCATTGTGAACACCACCCTTTCCGGCCACCGGTGTACCGATTATTACGCCGGGACCGCCATCGGCAGTATCTCTTGCCAGTTCGGTTACCGCCTTTTTACAAGCGGCAATGAATGCCTTTTTCAACACGAGGTCTTCCGGCGGATAGCCTGCAATGAACAGCTCGGTGAACATCACAATATCGGCGCCGTGGCGGGCGGCATCCATGCGTGCGGCGCGAGCTTTTTCGAGGTTGCCGGTAATATCGCCGACCGTGGGGTTGAGTTGTGCAGTGGCTATGCGGAGCGTCGTGATTTTCCTGGTCATGTGCGAGCCATTAGCGCGCTGTTGCGGTTGTGGCAATTAGCCAGGGAAATTGGAGGAAAACCCATCACTCCCCGCCGGTACGCGCCTTGATGGTTGCAGCGTCGTAGTTGTCGCCCGCCGAATAGGCCAAAATCTTCGAAATATGCGTATAGGGCAGTCCGCTTTCGCGGCGAAAGGCATTCATCTGTTGCTGAATACGGGCGATATCGCGATTTGATGTTGGACTATCGGCAATTTCCAGC